>QMPN01000059.1 GCA_003648575.1 Bacteroidota bacterium | reverse complement strand
GTTTTGAAAATATTTAATACTGTTGACGGTATCCGGGATGAGGTAGTTGCTATGCGTGCAAAAGGCCTCAGCATAGGTTTTGTACCTACCATGGGCGCTTTGCATGAGGGCCATCTTTCGCTACTCCGTCAGGCGATAGAAGAGAACGACATCAGCATTTGCAGCATCTTTGTGAATCCCATACAATTTAGTAACGAGCAAGATCTTTCGAAGTATCCGAGAACCCTCGACGATGACTGTAAAAAACTGGAGAAAGCCGGTTGTGACCTGGTCTTTGCCCCGTCGGTGGATGAAATGTACCCGGATGGTGAGAGTGAAAAATTTTATTTCGGCCCCCTCGAAGAAGTGATGGAAGGGGCTCACCGGCCTGGACATTTTAATGGCGTGGCCGTGGTGGTGAAACGACTGTTTGAGATATGTTTGCCTCACAGGGCATATTTCGGGGAAAAGGACTTCCAGCAGCTAATGATCATCAAGGTACTGGTGAAGCAGGTGAATATGCCGGTCGAAATTATTGGGTGTCCCATTATCAGAGAGGATGACGGCCTGGCCATGAGTTCCCGTAATGCACGTCTGTCACCGGAAGAACGAGTGAATGCCGCCTTCATCTATAAGGCATTGTCGAAGATCAAAATGCGGGCCGGACAAAAACCCCTTGAAGATATTTTAAGTCGCATCACGGAACGCCTAAATTCTGTTCCGGGAATGAAAGTGGAGTATTTGCAAGTTGCTGATGAAAACACACTTCTACCTATAAAATACTGGGATGATGCCGAAAATATTCGGGTCTTTGTTGCCACTTTTCTTGGTGAAATACGTTTGATTGACAACTTAAAAGTGTAATTTTGCCTCAATATGAATATCGAAGTACTCAAATCGAAGATACACAGGGCTACTATCACAGAGGCCGACCTTCATTATGTTGGGAGTATTGCCATCGACGAAAACTTGATAGATGCTGCTCAGCTGATTGAGAACGAAAAAGTCCATATTTATAATATTTCAAATGGAGAAAGGCTTGAGACCTATGTTATCAAGGGTGAAAGGGGTTCCGGCATTATTTCTCTCAACGGGGCTGCAGCACGCAAGGCAGCTGTCGGCGACCTTGTCATAATAGTTTCCTACGCCAGCATGGATGCGGTTGAAGCTGCATCATTTAAACCAGCTATCATATTCCCTGACGCAAACAATAAAATTTAAGGTATTGGTAAAGAAGGCACTATCTGTTTTTAACTATATGATATTCCTTCTGTTGGGAGTATTGTTCCTCTGGCTAGTTTTCAGGAAACAGGATCCAAAGGAAATCATGGAATCCATTGCAAGTGCGGATTATTTGTGGATCGTGCTTGGGATCATTGCCGGGATATTCTCCCATATTGCCCGCGCTGCCCGCTGGAATATCCTGATCAGATCATTGGGCTATAAACCACGTCTGACAACCACTTTTTATGCAGTCATGACCGGGTATCTGGCCAATACTGCTGTTCCCCGACTGGGAGAAGTTACCCGTTGTGGGGTGCTGAGTAAAAAGCTGAACATTCCGTTTACAGAAGTGCTTGGGACCATGATCGCAGAGCGGATCTTTGACATGATTATACTCCTGTCTCTGATTATTATGGTCATTGCTTTTCAGTGGAAACTGGTAGGCTCCTTCATGAATGAAAAGATCCTTGAGCCTGTTTCATCAAATTTTGAAAGTAATATCGTTCCTATCATTGTGATCATCAGTGTTTTTGTTCTGTTCATCGTACTCCTGGTGATCCTTTGGAAAAAATATCGTAAGCTCCTTCAGCGCTATGCTTTCTTTCGCAAGTTCAGCGAGTTTGCAAAGGGCATGGTTGAAGGTATAAAGACCATCCGCAAGACAAAGAACAAAGCAGGATTTTTATTGTATACCTTAGTCATCTGGGGCATGTATACCCTCATGATATATCTCCCGTTCTTTGCCCTGGAAGCTACTTCCCACCTGACTTTTATTGATGCGTTGACCGTGATGAGCATTGGCAGCCTGGGGATTGTGGCACCTGTTCCGGGAGGCATCGGCACATACCACTGGATCGTGAAGGCGGTCTTGTTTGAACTGTATGGGGTTAGCCCTATGATCGCTGCTTCTTTTGCAACCATCACGCATGCTGCTCAAACCATCATGATCATCGTGGTTGGCGGGCTGTCATTCCTGATGTTATTCCTTCAAAAAAATAAGACTGGACATGAATCATCTTGAACATATTGAATCGAAGATCTGGCACATGAACCAGGAGTTCGAATTGCAACTGGCCGTTTGGCGCTTTCATGAGCATAAGATCGTTTTTACGAATGGCTGTTTTGATCTGCTCCACCTTGGGCATATCGATTACCTTGCAAAAGCTGCAGCCGAAGGAACCCTGATGATTGTTGGTATGAACTCTGATGAGTCGGTGCAAAGGATCAAAGGTGACTCAAGGCCCATTAAGGATGAAAAGTCAAGGGCCATGACACTGGCTGCCGTTGGATTTGTTGGGGCTGTGGTGATCTTCGATGAAGATACACCCGAAAAACTCATCGAGATGGTACAGCCGGATATCCTTGTAAAAGGAAAAGATTACGAAGTTAAAGACATCATAGGTGCCGATATTGTTGAGAAAAAAGGCGGTCAGATCATTACCATGGATCTGGTAGAAGGATATTCAACTTCAGCGATCATAGATAAAATTAGAAATTCTTAATTTTACCTTTCTTCTCGAAATCCTCACCGGGTATGTCCCGGGATAACTTATTGCTATGGCAAAGGCGCAAACTGTATTTTTCTGTCAGAACTGTGGAGCCCAGTCGCCCAAATGGATCGGACGATGTCCGTCATGCGGGGAATGGAATACCTATGTGGAGGAGGTTGTTAAAAAGGAAACCTCAAGGGAATTTTCCATGGGGGAGATCAAATCCTTGAAGAAGAATGCTCCCATACCGATCGAAAAGATCAACAAAGGAAAAGAAGAACGGGTTGATACCGGCACTGTTGAACTCAACAGGGTGCTTGGTGGCGGACTGGTTCCGGGCTCCCTGGTACTTATTGGTGGTGAACCGGGGATCGGCAAATCAACGCTGATGCTGCAGGTTGCCCTGCGGTTTAAAAACAGGAAGATCCTTTATGTAACAGGGGAGGAGAGTGATCAACAGATCAAGATGCGGGCCGATCGTATCGGTTCCGGTAATCCCGATATCCTGATCCTCACCGAGACCAATACCCAGAATATTTTTAAATTCCTCGAACAGCTGCAGCCTGATGTGCTGGTGGTGGATTCGATACAGACCCTCTACACTGAACGCATCGATTCTTCACCGGGAAGCATCTCGCAGGTAAGGGAATGTGCAGCTGAATTGCAACGTTTTGCCAAGCTTACCGACACTCCGGTCATCCTAATTGGACATATTACCAAAGACGGGATGTTGGCAGGGCCAAAGGTGCTGGAACATATGGTTGATACAGTGCTTCAGTTCGAGGGTGACAGGCACTATGAATTCCGTATCCTGCGTTCAGTGAAAAACCGCTACGGTTCCACCTCGGAGCTGGGAATTTTCGAGATGACAGACAAAGGCCTGAGGGAGATTAGCAACCCGTCGGAAATACTGATATCTCAACGCGATGAGGATGTGAGCGGCGTTGCTGTGGCAGCCACCATCGAAGGTCAGCGTCCTATGCTGGTTGAGACCCAGGCACTGGTTGGATCGGCCGCCTATGGAACACCTCAGCGTTCGGCAACCGGATATGATGTAAAACGGCTGAACATGTTGCTGGCAGTGCTTGAAAAACGGGCCGGTTTCAAACTGGGGGTCAAGGATGTTTTTCTGAATATTGCCGGAGGTATACGGGTAGATGACCCGGCCATCGACCTGGCCATCATCAGCGCTGTGATGTCGTCCAATGCCGACATTCCTATTCCGCAGCATTATTGCTTTGCCGGCGAAGTAGGGCTATCGGGTGAGATCAGGGCGGTAAACCGTATTGAGCAAAGGGTGGCTGAGGCAGATAAACTGGGATTCGAAAAGATATTTGTTTCGAGCTATGCCAGGAAAAGCATCGATCAGAAAAAGTATAAAGCAGAAATAGTATTTGTGAAGAAGATCGAAGATCTGATCAGAGCATTATTCGGTTAATAGCCCCTTCCTATGAAAAGAATCATCTCATATAATGTCAATGGCATCCGCGCCGCGATAAAAAAAGGCTTTCTGGAATGGATGACAGCCGTAGATGCCGACATCATATGCCTGCAGGAAACAAAAGCACAGATCGAACAAATTCCTGTACTTGAGATTGAGGCCCTCGGGTATAGAACGTATTGGTATTCAGCTCAGAAAAAAGGTTATAGCGGTGTTGCTATCCTGAGCAAGGAAACGCCTGACCATATTGAATATGGGATGGGGATAAAGAAATATGATGATGAAGGCCGTTTTATCAGGGCCGACATCGGCGATCTCAGCGTAGTAAGTGCTTACCATCCCTCAGGCTCGAGCGGGGAGCTGCGCCAGGCCTTTAAAATGGAATGGCTGGATGACTACCGGAAATATGTGGACGAACTGAAGAAAACCAGGCCCCGACTGATCCTTTCAGGCGACTATAATATCTGCCATAAGCCCATTGATATTCATGATCCGGTTAGAAATGCGAAAAGTTCCGGTTTCCTGCCGGAAGAAAGGGAATGGATCAGTAACTTTATTGATAGCGGCTTTATCGATACTTTCAGGCACTTCAATGATGAGCCGCACCACTATTCATGGTGGAGTTATAGGGCCAATGCACGGGCAAAAAATCTTGGATGGCGTATCGATTATCATATGGCCAGCCAGTCGCTCAGTGACAAGCTCAAACGTGCACTCATACTGCCCGATGCCCATCATTCAGACCACTGCCCCATCCTTCTTGAGATAAACGATTGATGCTAATCGGCCCTAACCATTGCTCACCACCTATATCGCAATTTTATCTATATTCGTAACTTCTAAATTATCTTCATGAAAAGAGCAGCTGTATGGCGGCGATTCCTGATCTGGCGCATTAAAAATATGAGTCAGCAAAACCTCATCATGATCCTGAGTGTGATTATCGGTGTGCTGGCCGGATTGGGCGCGGTTGTGATTAAGAACGGGGTACACCTGATCAAATCACTGCTCACTTCCAACGTCGTTGTCAACTATCAGAATTACCTCTTTTTTGTTCTCCCTGCAGTAGGGATCCTTATCGCCACACTTTATATTCGTTTCGTGGTCAGGCAACATGTCGGACATGGCATTCCGAGTGTACTATTTGCAATATCAAAAAACCACGGGGTAATCAAACGGCATAATATTTTTTCTTCCATCATCACATCTGTTTTTACGGTTGGTTTTGGCGGGTCGGTAGGTTTGGAAGGCCCGACTGTAGCTACAGGAGCGGCCATTGGTTCTAACCTGGGACAGATGTTCAGGCTGAATTATAAGCAGATCACACTCCTGCTTGGATTGGCCAGTGCAGCAGCCATGTCGGCCATCTTCAAATCACCCATCGCAGCCGTAGTATTTGCCATCGAAGTGATCATGATCGACCTTACGTTAGCATCGGTGATCCCATTGCTTATTGCTTCCGTTACAGGAGTACTTACTTCGTATTTTTTCCTGGGACAGGCAGTGATGTATCCCTTCGATATCAGGGCCGTTTTTCATCTGGAGGACCTCCCTTATTTCATCCTCCTGGGACTGCTGGCCGGATTGGTGTCGGTATATTTTACGAAGATGTACATCTTTATTGAATCAGGATTTAAAAGGATAAAAACCTGGTATGCCAGGTGGATCGTAGGGGGTGTCGTCCTGGGAGGTCTGATCTTCCTGTTTCCATCATTGTATGGTGAAGGTTATGAAGCAGTGAACGCATGCCTTCAGGGCGATTACAGTCCGCTTTTCAACAACAGCCTCTTTTATGGTATGCAGGATGAGATCATCATGGTGTTTGTGCTCTTTTTGCTGATCATCTTTTTTAAAGCTATTGCCACTTCGGTAACATTTGGTGCCGGTGGGATAGGTGGAATATTTGCCCCAACCCTATTCATGGGGGCATTTACAGGACTCTTCTTTACAACATTCTTAAAATATCTGGGTGTCAATAATCTGAATTCATCCACTTTTGCCCTGGCGGGTATGGGCGGGCTGATCGCAGGGGTTTTGCATGCCCCTCTCACGGCCATATTCCTTATTGCTGAGATCACATCCGGCTATCAGCTGTTTGTGCCCCTGATGGTGACTGCTACCATATCTTATGCTACCATAAGGATATTCGTAAAAAATTCTGTTTATACCCATCAGCTGGCGCGAAGAGGTGAACTTATTACCCATCATAAAGACAGAGCCATCCTGAGTATGATGACCGTGGGCAAGTTGATCGAACGGGACTTTAGAACCGTAGGTCCTGACGATAAGCTGGGTGACCTGGTGAAGGTTGTCGCCGAATCAAAACGAAACATCTATCCGGTTATCGATGAAGATGGTGTGTTTTGCGGCATCATCGTACTCGACGATATTCGTAATATAATGTTCAAACCCGAGCTATATGACGAAAAATCAGTGGGAAGCCTGATGTTTATGCCGGGTACCTCTGTAGCCCCCGATGAATCCATGGAAGAGGTTGCCAAAAAGTTCCAGCAAACAAGTAACTACAACCTGCCGGTGCTCAAAGACGGTAAATATATCGGCTTTATCTCCAGGGCCAATGTCTTTTCTGAATACAGGAAATTACTGAAGGACTTTAGTGAAGATTAGGATGTGCGGTGTGCGGTGTGCGGTGCGCGGTTCGCGGTATGCGGTATGCGGTATGCGGTATGCGGTATGCGGTATGTGGTTCGTGGTTCGCGGTGTGCGGGAGGTGGTTCGCGGTTCGTGGTGTGCGGTGCGCGGTGCGCGGGACGTGGTGTGCGGAAGTCTTAGAAGAGGGAGAAGCGGACGTAGCGTTTGGGGTTCACCCTCAGGTCTTCGAGAAGAAGATGAAGCTGTTCTGCTGACGTTTGTAGATCATTATACAGATCATCATCATTCACCAGCATCCCAATGCTACCTTCTCCATTGTCGATCTTCTCAACGATATCGGCTACATCGCCAACTACGCGATTGATGTTAGCAAAGGTCTGTGGGATCTCGGCCTTGGCCAGAGAGTCGGAGAGGACTGAGAAATTGGCCAGGATATTGTCAATATTCTCTTCGTTTTCACTGATTGTTGTCGTAATGGATTCGAGATTTGCCATGATCTCCCCAAATCTGATCTTCTCAGCTGCTATCATCTGGTCGAGGTTGTAGGAGGCATTTTCGAGGTTCTCGAAAGTTGCCTGTACGCTGGCCAGGCTACTGGTAAGGTTTTCTCTGGCTTGTTCATTAAAGATCTGCTTGATCACGGTCACAACGGAGTCGATAGAGACGATCAACTCTTCCGCTTTGGCTTTTAAAGGCTGGATCTGCTGGTTTACTGCCTCCTTGAGGCTGGCTTCCACCCGGGTAAGCAGGGTATCATTATTCACAGTCAGGATTGAGTCCGTGCCCAGTTTCAGGTCTATGGCTTTGGATCCCATGAGGTCAGAGCTGTATATAAGCGCTACCGAATTTTTTGGTATGGGAAGAGCCGTTTCTATAGTAATCTCGACGATGATATTACCTGAAAATTCCGGATCGAAATAAATATCGGTTACCTGTCCTACTTTGAGTCCGTTGATGGAAACAGGATTGGCCTTTGAAAGGCCACTGACCCGCTCATACACAGCATACAATACCCTTTGCTCCTTAAATAGGTTAAAGCCTTTTAAAAAGCTAAAACCCCAAATAAATAAGGCCAGTGCTACGATGAACACAAGTCCGATGCCGATCTCTCTTTTATACCTCAAACCAAATAGGTTTATAACAAAGTTAACATATTTTACCACAAAATATTCTTTGAGGCTTCATAAAATATGTGAAATCGCTATCTATTGCCCTGTCAGCTCCCTGGCCTCATCTACATCGATGCGTTCCTCGTTTTCGAAAGCAACAATGAAGGCATCGCTATACTTTTTAAGGCCCCGGATCTTGTTTTGCAGCTTGATAGCTTCAGAAAAGGAAGTGAGATTACCTGAAGTATACTTATACGTGCCATTATGCCGGTATACTCTCACATCATCTATTTCTTTGAATTTATTGAGAGATTTTTCTTTTGATGAAGAGGCAAATTGCACCCTGAAAACAATTTCATCCTTCACAATGGGTTGCTGATCGATAGCCATTGTTGCCCTGTTTCCCGGGTCTTCGATCATTAACTTGTATTCTTTAAATGCCCGATAGATGGCTGAGGCGATATAGGATTGCCCATCATCCGAGCGCAGATACTTTTCATCATTGGCGTTGGAGAGAAAGCCGGTTTCCACCAGGATACCCGGCATGGCGGTTTTGTAGAGCACCCAGAACCCGGCCTGCCAAACCCCGCGATCCTTCAGCCCGGCCCTTTCTCTGAACTGGTCCTGTACCGTGGATGCCAGGATAAGGCTGCTTTCCAGATGGGCATTCTGGAAGAGGGTGAGGGTGATGTAATCTTCATCCCTGCTGGGATCAAAACCATCATACATGTCAGAATAGTCTTCCTCCTTCAGGATGGCAGCATTTTCCAGTTTTGCCACCTCAAGATTGGCCTGGCTCTTATGTAACCCCATCACATAAGTTTCAGTGCCATAGGGCTTTGAAGAATTATTTGCATTGCAGTGTATAGAGATAAAAAGATCAGCTTCATTATCATTGGCGATCCGGGCCCGGTTATGTAATTCGACGAAAACATCCGTTTTGCGGGTATATATCACTTCCACATCCGGCAGGTTCTTCTGGATATAATTACCTGTTTTCAGCGCAATGGAAAGGGCGATGTCTTTTTCCTTAGAATATTTGCCAACAGCACCCGGATCTTTTCCGCCGTGGCCGGCATCGATCACTACCTTGCGTACCTTTTGCTGTGATACGCCTTCCATAGGGAAAAAGAGGGTGAGGCAGATTATACCAAAAATTGCAAGGATACGTTTCACCTAAGGAATAATTTAGTTAGTTTTACATTATAAAACCGGCAGTAAACAAGCTGTCCGGGAATTTATACTGACTTAGCTGATAATACAAAAATAGTACTTAATTCATCGTCAACAAACTTGATTTGTTCACCAATTTATTAACAGTTTACCGGCTGATATATTGCCTCCTGACCACGGGCTTGCTTCTGTATGCCGGTATAACTACAGCGCAACAGGAAAAAGCATTGCATATTCCTGATAGCCTAAACGGTGAACAACTTAGTACCCTCCCTGATACTCTTTTGATCAAAGCGGATACCCTCTTTACTGCTGATTCGCTGATAAACATCGACAGTTTGCCGGCTTATGAGCGGCCTACCGGGATTTCCCCGAATGCACTTCAATACCGTGTCGATTTTAAATCGGAAGACTCCCTGTACTTCGATATGCAAAACCAAAGGGTGTATATGTACCAGGAGGCTAACCTCAGCTATGATGACATTAATCTGAAGGCCAACTATGTTGAGATGGACTTCAACAAAACGGAGGTGTATGCTTCCGGACTGGAAGATTCTACCGGTAAATTCAGGGGGCAGCCCATATTTCTGCAGGGCGAGTCTGAATTCCGCTCTGAAACCATGCGCTATAATTATGATAGTAAGAAGGGCTTGATAAAAAATGTGGTGACCCAGGACGGACAGGGTACTATACGTGGCAAGGTGATCAAAAAGATGCCCAACAACGAGGCTAATATCAAGGGAGGCTCTTATTCGACCTGCCCGAGCTGTGAGAACAGGGATTACGAATTCAGGTATTTTAAGTCGAAGGTCATCCCCAATAAAAGAATTGTTACGGGGCCTGCTTTCCTGGTGATAGAGGATGTGCCTACCCCGCTTTTTCTGCCATTCGGATTCTTCCCGATCAACAAGACTAAGCACTCGGGTATCATATTGCCAACCTGGGGTGAGTCGGCCAACAGGGGATTTTATTTTGAGAGCGGGGGTTATTATTTCGCAATCAACGACTATCTCGACTTTAAACTGGTGGGCGATATTTATACCCATGGAAGCTGGGCGGTAAAGCCTTCCACGAGGTACAGGAAACGCTATAAATACACCGGGTCTTTAAACTTTTTATATGCGATAAACATCACCGGTGAAGAAGGGACACCTGATTATCGTCGCGATAGGGATTATCAGATACGCTGGCGCCATGTCCAGGACAAGAAGGCACGACCAAACAGTAACTTCACTGCGAATGTGAACATCCGAAGCAGCAAATCGAATTATTATAACCCCACTACAGCACAGGACTACCTCTCAAATACTTTTCAGTCGAGTATAGCCTACCAGACAAGCTTTGCGGGGAAGTATTTTCTGACCCTGAATGCCAATCACAGTCAGAATACGAAGACAAATCTTATGACACTTACATTGCCGGAAGTATCTTTTAACGTGAACAGGTTTTATCCCCTGCGGAAGAAACAGCGTTCAGGCAAAATGAAATGGTGGGAAGATATCAGCGTCAACTATACAGCCAACATGAAGAATACGGTGACCATCGCAGACAGTCTGCTGTTTGAACCGGAGACCTGGGATAAGGTGCAGAACGGTATCAAACATAGCATCCCTATCAGCAGTTCTATTAAGCTTCTCAAGCATTTTACCTGGACCAACTCCATCAGTATGAATGACAGGATGTACTTCAAGACGATCAGGAAGGACTGGGTAGATACCTTATTTACAGGAAATGATACTGTGCCAGGTTATGTAAAACAGGATACCATCAGTGGCTTTAGCAATGCCTTTGATGGAAGCTTTTCATCTTCCATTTCAACCAAGATCTATGGGATGTTTCAGTTTGGGAAGAAGTTTCCTATACAGGCCATCCGTCATGTAATGACCCCAAGGGTGTCGTTCACTTATACCCCCGACTGGGGCGATCCGAAATGGGGTTATTATAAGTCATATTACGATCCTAGCCTGGATGAAGATGTGGAATATTCTATATATGAAGGTTCTATATACGGAGGACCGCCGGGTACCAACTCAGGCCGGGTTAACTTTTCGCTGAGCAACAACCTTGAGATGAAGGTCCGGTCGAGGAAAGACACGGTCACCGGCTTTAAAAAGGTCAAGCTCATCGAAGATTTTACCGTGTCGACGTCATATGACATGGCCAAAGATTCCCTGAACTGGTCGAAGCTTAAACTAAGTGGACGGACCACCCTCTTCAAGGGTTTCGACATCAGGTATTCCAGCAGCTTTGATCCCTATATCCTGGATTCGGCAGGTTCACGTAACCTGGCCCAGACCGAGTGGAAGGTAAACAAGCGCTTGCTGCGCCTTGTGAATACGAACTGGGAATTCGCTGCCAACCTTCGACTGAATCCCGAATTCTTCAAAAAGAAAGGCGAGGGCGGAGAGCCGAAAAAAAGCAGGAAAGATGAACTGAATGATTTCATCGATGAATTGGACAGGTATGATGAGTCGGAGAGTATTTATAACAATTACGATGATTATATCGACTGGGATATCAAGTGGAACCTTAACATTACCTATAACCTCAGGTACACCGTAATTCCCAGGTACATTAACCAGGTGAAAGTAGAAAAAACGGAAAGCATAATACAGACGTTGGGTGTGAGCGGAGATTTTAATGTGACTCCAAAATGGAAAATCGGCTTTCGTACCGGCTGGGATTTTGAGGCTGCGGACCTTTCGTACACTTCCATCAACATCTACCGCGACCTGCATTGCTTCGAGATGCGTTTCAACTGGATACCAATCGGTGGCCGCCAATCATGGAACTTTGCCCTCAATGTCAAGGCCGATATGCTCAAAGACCTCAAATTACAACGGAAGCGTGATTTCAGGGATTTTTAAAATAGGCGTCAGGCGTCCACTGTCAACTTATATCTTCACCTCAGTACCTATACCAGCAGCAACTGCCTTATCAAATACCAGCTTCGCAGTAGCAGCATCCTGTACTGCCAGCCCGTTGGACTTGAAGATGGTAATCTCATCATCTGCAATGCGACCCTTCATTTTTCCGTTAACCACTTCGCCTATCTCAGCATAAAAGTGTGACTCTTCGATCTCTCCTGCTTCCAGGGGGATCATAATGTCACCGGCCTCGTTGAAGCAGGCCTCCTTTGAATCACCAATGAATTTTGATCTTTTAATGATCTCTGTATCCAACTCACGCGCATTTGGTGTATGGCTGCCAATGCCATTGATGTGTGTGCCTGCTTTTACCTTCAACCCATCGAAAATGGGGGTTGGTGAGGATGTTGCTGTACAAAGGATATCCGCTTGTAAGAGCTCCTCAGGATCAGTGGCAACCACGACTTCAATGCCCAGCTTGTCGTGCATCAATTCTGCGAATTTTTTGGAAGCTTTTGTATTTATATCATAGGCCCATGCTTTGCTGATGTTGCGAACCTCACATACAGCCCATAGCTGCATCTGAGCCTGCACGCCGGTACCATAGATTCCTGCTGTCATGCCCTGTTCATCGCGGGCCAGGTACTTTGTGGCTACACCGCTGGCGGCACCCGTACGCATAGCTGTAAGAAAGCCACCATCCATGATGCAGGTCACATCACCGGTTTCAGGATCCTGTAAAAGCACCTTCCCAATGGTTGTAGGCAAATTGGCCTTCACCGGGTTGTCTTTATAAACAGTAACAACCTTGCAGGCCAGGGCTTTCATCTCTTTGAGGTAGGCCGGCATATAGAGTGATAGCCCTCCCGGGGGTTTAATATTCGAACGCATTGGCATATCGGCAGTGCCGTTGGCCAGCTCGGCAAAAGCGGCTTCCACCATTTCAATGCAGTCTTTCATATTGAGGACTTCAGAAACTTCTTCTCTATTCAGGATTAATGTCATGATCTTGGGGGTTTTGGTTAGACGTATAAATGTAATAAAAAACCGTAAATTTGCTTCTTTCCATCAATATGAATTTATTGCCATGAAAAAACCAGTTAATATTTCCGATGCCCCTAAGCCTATTGCTCCATACAGTCAGGCCATTCTGACGGGAAATACCTTATATGTTTCCGGACAGATAGCCATCGATCCCTATACCGGGAAACTGGTAGATGGTGGTGCCTCAGCACAAACTAAAAGAGTGATGGAGAACATCAGGGCCATATTGAAGGAAGAAGGCATGGATTTCAGCCATATTGTAAAGTGCTCCATCTTCATGTCAGATATGAGTATTTACAAAGATGTGAATGAAGTCTATGGTACTTATTTTGACACTGATCCACCGGCGCGGGAAGCTATGGCCGTTAAAGGGCTGCCCATGAATGTGGATGTGGAAATATCATGTATTGCGAGTAACCAGTAAGCAGTAAGCAGTATCCAGTAGGCAGTAAGCAGTATCCAGTATCCAGTAACCAGTAAGCAGTAAGCAGTAAGCAGTAAGCAGTAAGCAGTAAGCAGTATCCAGTAGGCAGTAAGCAGTATCCAGTAGGCAGTAAGCAGTATCCAGTATCCAGTATCCAGTATCCAGTAACCAGTAACCAGTAACCAGCAACCAGTAGGCAGTAGGCAGTAAGCAGTAGGCAGTAAGCAGTAACCAGTAACCAGCAACCAGCAACCAGCAACCAGCAACCAGTAACCAGCAACCAGATATACCATGAAACGTATAATTTTTTCTCTGACACTTCTTTTTAGCATTTTCATTTCAAGGG
>QMPN01000058.1 GCA_003648575.1 Bacteroidota bacterium | reverse complement strand
GTGAACTTCAAAATGCTGACACCTCGCCTGGAAACTGACAGCAATTACAAAACCTCAGAAACGATTACTTCTATTTCTGAAATGATCTTCCTGAAAATGAAATTCCCCAAGGTCACCTTCAAAATCCAGGGGGTATATGCACAGGATCCATTCAACTGGCTGATGATCGGTGGTTATGCTGTTGAAAGTTTGAGTGACCCGATGAAGGATTACAGGAATTATACACCAATTACAACTGCTTCCGGTTGGCTCGATATTCACAGCAATGGTAAGAAATGGCAGGTAGGGCTGCTGGCAGGTTATTCTAAAAACCTGGGAGCAGATAAAGACATTTCAGGACCAACATACCAGCGTGGTGCTGATATCGCATACCTGTACAGGATATCCCCTCGCTTTGTATATAATTCAGGGAAATTCAGAATCGCTCCTGAAATAGAATATACTGTAGCTGCATATGCAACTAAAGATGCGAACGGGATCTTAAATATCGACTCAAAAGGAATGGTTACAGATTCTAAAGAAATTGGAAATGTACGCTTCTTACTTGGCGTATATTTCTTCTTTTAAGCGACAAGGAAATCAGATATCAGAAGTCAGAAGTCAGAAGTCAGAAGTCAGAAGTCAGAAGTCAGAAATAAAACCAAAACTTGAGACTCGAAACAAGAAACCAGTAACCAGTAACCAGTAACCAATAACCAGTAACCAGCAACCAGTAACGAGCAACTAGTAACAAGAAATATAAATCCATTAATCACAATCAAAATTTATAACCACTATGAAAAACAAGATCACCAGTCTGATGGAGTATTTTCAGAAATACGGGGAAAGCGTTGACAACCCTGAAAAATTCTGGGGAGATATTGCTGAAGATTATATCTGGAGAAAAAAATGGGACAAAGTTCTTGATTGGAACTTTACAGAACCAAATGTAAACTGGTTTGTGAACGGTAAACTAAATATTACCGAGAACATTTTCGAGAGGAACCTTCCTCACCGTAAGGATCAAACAGCGCTGCTATGGGAAGCCAATGATCCTAAAGAAGCCTCAATTTCCATTACTTATGGTGAACTTTATGAAAAGGTATGCCAGTTTGCCAATGCTTTAAAAGCAAAAGGTGTGAAAAAAGGTGACAGGGTTGCCCTTTACCTTCCGATGATCCTTGAACTTCCTGTTGCCATGCTTGCATGTGCCAGGATCGGGGCCATTCACTCCATCGTTTTTGCAGGCTTCTCAGCCAACGCCCTTGCCGACCGTATCAATGACTCTCTCTGTAATGTAGTTGTGACTTCTGACGGTGGATACCGCGGAACCAAGAGCATTCCACTGAAAAGCATCGTTGATGAAGCATGCGAATCATGCCCATGTGTTGATAACGTGATCGTTTATAAACGTACCGGAGAAGACATTAAGTGGGTTGACGGCCGCGATGTCTGGTGGCATGATGCTATTGATGGTATGGATACTGTATGCGAAGCTGAAGAAATGGATTCTGAAGATACCCTCTTCATTCTTTACACATCAGGTTCAACAGGAAAACCTAAAGGTGTACTCCATACTACTGCCGGTTACATGATCTATGCTGAATACACCTTCAAAAATGTATTCCAGTACAGCGAAGGCGACATCTATTGGTGTACTGCCGATATTGGCTGGGTTACAGGTCATTCATACATCGTTTACGGGCCGCTGCTTACAGGAGCTGTATCCGTGATGTTCGAAGGCGTACCTACATGGCCGGATGCAGGCAGGTTCTGGGATGTGGTTGATAAACACAAAGTGAACCAGTTCTATACTGCTCCTACAGCTATCCGTGCACTGATCGCGCAGGGTAATGAATTTGCAACCAAGCACGACCTCAGCACTCTGAAAACACTGGGTACTGTTGGTGAGCCTATCAATGATGAGGCATGGCGCTGGTACCACGATGTTATTGGTAAAGGCAATTGCCCCATCGTTGATACCTGGTGGCAGACTGAAACCGGTGGTATCATGATCACTCCGCTGGCTGGGATCACCCCAACCAAACCATCATTTGCTACATTACCACTTCCAGGTGTTCAACCTATCATTGTTGACCAGGAAGGAAATGAGCTGAAAGGCAATGGTGTTGAAGGGAACCTTTGCATCAAATTCCCATGGCCGGGAATGCTCAGGTCACTCTATGGTGATCACGATCGTTGCCGTACGACCTATTTCTCAGCTTACAAGAACCTTTATTTCACAGGCGATGGTGCCAAACGTGACGAGGAAGGATATTACAGGATCATGGGCCGTGTTGATGATGTTATCAACGTATCGGGCCACAGAATCGGTACTGCAGAAGTTGAGGATGCCATTAACCAGCATCCAAAGGTTGTTGAATCAGCTGTTGTTGGTTACCCGCACGATATCAAGGGAGCCGGTATCTACGCCTATGTGATCTGTGATGAGCTTTCAGATGATGAAGCACAAAACATCGAAAAAGAGATCAGGGCTACTGTTACCAAATTTATCGGACCTATTGCCAAACCTGACCAGATCCAGGTCGTGAGCGGACTTCCAAAAACCCGTTCGGGTAAGATCATGAGAAGAATTCTCCGTAAAATTGGAGAAGGCGATGCCTCTAACCTCGGAGATACTTCCACCCTGCTCGATCCGGGCGTGGTTGAAGATATCATCTCAGGAGCAAAAGTTGAAGTAAAACGATAAATCTTCATTCATATGAAAGGCATTCCGGATTCCCTGGTGTTTCCGGAGTGCCTTTTTAAAAACCAAATAACATGGAAAATAAAAAAGTTATGAATCGCTGGCTGGTTGTTGTCGGAGCTATTCTGATCCAGCTTGCCCTTGGTGCCATCTATGCCTGGTCGGTATTTACACCTGACCTCATAGAAGCAGGATGGTCGAAGATGGAAACACAGGTTGTTTTCTCAGTTGGCCTCGCAGCATTTGCGCTCTTTATGGTAATTGCCGGTAAAAGGCTAACTGCCTGGGGACCAAGAAACCTTGCTTTTCTGGGCGGTATAGTGCTTGGCCTTGGATATGCCCTTGCAGGACTACTTGGTGGCACAGATTTCTGGGCACTGGTCATCCTGATCGGACTCATCGGAGGTGCCGGTATCGGTTTTGCTTATGTAGTTCCAATCGCTGTTGGTATGCGATGGTTCCCCGACAAAAAAGGTATGATCACTGGACTGGCAGTCGCCGGATTCGGCTTTGGTGCCATGGGATGGGTCAAACTGGCCGGTTCATGGGGCCACCTGATGGAAAATGTTGGACTTTCCAGCACATTCACTATTTATGGGATCGCATTTGCAGCCATGGTCATCATTGGTGGGATGTGGATGGTTTTTCCTCCCGAAGGATGGAAGCCCAAGGGATATAATCCACCCGATGCAAGTGCAACAGGTGCATCTGCTAAAGGTATCGTTAACTTCACCAGCGGCCAGATGCTGAGAACCCCTCAGTTTTACATGATCTTCCTCACTTTCGTATTCAGTGCAGGTGCCGGGCTCATGTCGATTGGGCTAATGAAATTATACCCCATTGAAGCTTTACAGAATGCAGGGATGGATCCGGTATCAGCCAGTGCGGTTGCCGGAACAGCCATGGCTGTATTCTTCAGCCTTGCAAATGGATTAGGACGTATCCTCTGGGGCATGATGAGTGATAAGATCGGAAGAAAAACATCGATCATCATCATGACTGCTACTCAGGGTATCATTGTAATTCTCTTCACCTTCATGGCAGGGAATGAGATCCTGCTTTATATTGGAGCAACACTGATCGGTTTTAACTTCGGTGGTAACTTTGCTCTATTCCCCACTATCACTGCTGATACTTTTGGTACAAAGAACGTGGGGCAAAACTATCCATTTATATTTCTCTCATATGGAGTGGGTGGAATTTTAGGACCCATGCTGGGTGGCCGTCTGGGTGACCTTGGCAATTTCGGACTCGCTTTCACCATAACCGGTGTAGCTGTGCTCATTGGAACGGTCCTTACTATTCTTCTTAAAACACCCAAGAAAGCTGAATAGAATAGACTTACTAACTTCAACCCGCTCATGAAAATGAGCGGGTTTTTTTATTGCTTTAATTTTATGTTAATTCATTCACAATATACATTATTGTTCCTACCTTTGCAGCACTTTTTAGCAAGGTGCAAAAAAGACAATAATCTATAAATCTCACTGGCCATGTCTATCAGAACACTCGATAAGATCTTTAAACCGAAAAGGATTGCCCTTATCGGAGTATCAAACAACCCGGATTCTGTAGCCGGAATCGCCCTTAAAAACATCGTTGGCGGTGGATATCAGGGTGTGGTATACCCCATTAACCCAAAGTATGAAGCTGTGATGGGGATCTCATGCTACCCTGACATTAAAAGCGTGCCCAATACTCCCGACCTGGCAGTGATTGCTACTTCGGGTCATCGTGTTCCTCAGCTCATAAAAGAATGTGGTGAGGCGGGTGTACTCGGCATTATAATCATGTCGGCCGGATTTAAAGAATCAGGTGAAAAAGGACGTAAGCTGGAAGAAGAGGTTAAAGCTGAAGTGGCGAAATACGATGGCATGCGGGTGATCGGACCCAACTGTCTTGGGATCATCGTACCTGGTTTCAAGATGAATGTCAGCTTTGCAAATGCCATGCCCACGAAAGGGAATGTGGCCTTCATCTCACAATCAGGAGCCCTTTGTACCTCTGCCCTGGACTGGGCCATCGAACAAAATATTGGTTTCTCATACTTCGTATCCATTGGAAATACCATGGATATCGGTTTTGGGGACCTGATTGATTATTTCGGACAGGATCCGAACACCAAATCCATTGTGCTATATGTAGAGAGCATCACTTTTGCACGCGAATTTATGACTGCAGCCCGTGCTTTTGCCCGGAAAAAACCCATCATCGTTTATAAAGCCGGCCGTTATCCGGAATCTGCTGCCGCTGCTGCCTCACATACCGGAGCCATGGCTTCGGAAGACAATATTTATGATGCCGTATTCGAACGTGCCGGTATTGCCAGGGTTTACGACATCGGTGATATCTTCAACTTCACTGATCTCATCTCCAGAAGGAATATTCCCAAGGGCTCCAAGCTGGCCATTGTAACCAATGCCGGGGGACCGGGCGTAATGGCTACCGATATGCTTATTTCCAAGGGAGGAGGATTGACCTTACTCTCTGATGAGACCATGGAAAAACTAAATGAGGTTTTACCCCCGTTCTGGTCACATGGCAACCCTGTCGACGTGATCGGGGATGCACCCCCTGAACGATTTGCTCAAGCCACTGAGATCGTGCTGCAAGATGAAAAGGTGGATGCTGTACTGGTAATCCTCACCCCGCAAGCGATGACTGATCCTACTAAAACAGCCGAAGCCATTACTAAGATATCTGAGCATCATTCAAAGCCTATTCTGGCTGCATGGATGGGAGGACAAACCATGCAGGAAGGAAAGCGGATCTTCCTGAACAAGGGAATTGCTGTTTACCAGACACCCGAGGATGCGATCAGGGCATTCATGACCCTGGCCCATTATGCCAATAATCTTGAAGTCCTTTTTGAAACACCACGGGATATTCCTGTTTCGTTTGAGATGGACCGCAAGAAGGTAAGGAAAGAATTTTCGGCTGAGCACTTCGATAAGGGAACCATCCTTTCAGAGGAAGTGTCGAAATCACTCATCGATGCCTATGGCATCAATACAACCAGGCCACAGATTGCCCGTTCTGCTTTGCAAGCAGCCGACATTGCTAATAAGATCGGCTATCCGGTTGTGATCAAGATACATTCACCCGATATTACCCACAAATCTGATATGGGCGGAGTAGCGCTGAACATCAAGGATGAAAACACGGTGTGGATGACATATAAAAACATGACCGGAAACATCAAGAAAAAGATGCCTGAAGCCAATATAGAAGGCGTTACTGTACAACCTATGTTCAATGCCAAGGATGCTGTAGAACTCATACTGGGCATTAAGAAGGATCCCGTCTTCGGAACATCCATCATGGTAGGTATGGGCGGTACTTCTGCCGAGTTATTCATGGATAAATCACTTGGGTTTCCACCACTCAACGAAACACTGGCTCTCAGGATGATAAAGAACCTGAAGATCTATCCATTGCTCAGGGGCTACAGGGGAAGCTCTCCTAAAGCCATCGACAAACTTATCGAGATACTGATCAGGATGTCATACCTGGCGGCAGATTACCCGGAGATCGCAGAACTTGATATCAACCCACTGTTGGTAACATCTGATGATGCAATTGCCCTGGATGCGCGCATTGTTCTCGATAAGGAGGTGATCGGCAAGAAGCTGCCTGAGTATTCACACCTCCTGCTTCATCCCTATCCGGATAAGCTCATCAAGAAATCCAAGCTCAATGACGGGACACCTATCGTGCTCCGCCCCATCAAACCTGAAGATGAGCCACTGTGGCTTGACCTGCTGAGCAGTTGCTCAAAGGAATCGATCTACTCCCGTTTCAGGTATAACTTCCATTTCGATTCACATGAGGTTGCAACACAGTTCTGCTACATTGATTATGCCAGGGAAATTGGCATTGTAGCCGAGATAGAAGAGAAAGGTGAAAAGAAACTGATCGCCGTTGGCCGCTTGATCTCTGACCCTGACCTGACAACAGTAGAGTATGCAATTCTCATTACCGATGCTTTCCAAAAGCGTGAGCTAGGCACCATTCTCACTACATACTGTGAAGACATTGCCAAGAAGTGGAAGATGAAACGCATCTTTGCCGAAACCACCAAGGAGAACAAAGCCATGGTAGCAGTATTTAAGAAACTTGGGTTTGAGGTGACTTACAATGAAGATAACACTGTAAGTGTTTCTAAGCAGCTGAAGAAGTAATGAGACTTGAGACTCGAGACTTGAGACAATAGGCTGTACTCAATACTCAGTACTAATTACTCTATACTATTTCGTAATCTTTTCACAGAGGCGGTTGAAGATCTCATCGATCGAGCCTACTCCATGAACACTTTCCATCTTGCCCTGAGCATCGTAATGATTCATCAAAGGCTTGGTCTGGCTATGATACACATTTAACCTGTTTGAGATCACCTCTTGCGTATCATCCTTGCGGCCTTCTATCTGAGCACGTTTCAGCAAACGTCCCATGAGCTCATCATCATCTACATCCAGTGCCAGGACCACATCCACAGCCCCGTTTATTTCCCTGAGAAGTTCTTCCAGATCATGAGCCTGCCGGGTGGTTCTTGGGAAACCATCGAAAAGGAATCCTTCTGTTCCGGGATGTTTCAGTAAAGCTGAACGCAGCAGGTCGAGGAGAAGGTTATCGGAAACAAGTTCCCCTCTCTCGATCACCGCCTGCACCTTCAGGCCCAGTTCAGATTTTGCCTTGATCTCTGCCCTGAGAATATCGCCGGTGGAAAGATGTGTTAAACCGTACTTTTCTGCAAGTTTGATACTCTGTGTGCCTTTTCCTGAGCCCGGAGGGCCGAAGATGATGATGTTATACATAACTAGATGGTTAAAAGGTTAAATGGCTACACGATTAACGCTTGTTTTCTCATATGATAGCCTCTCTGACAAATATATAAAAATCCGCCTTATCAGTGTAGCCAATTATTGATTAAATTTGTGTTCATCACTATGCGCATGCCCATATTCCAATCAGATAGCATCACTGCTGATACCGTAGTCAGGGAAAATCCTCCGGAAGCCTATCAGTCACTGATCGATGCCGGCATGAATACACACGAGATCCAGATAGACAGCAGGCCTGTCCATGATCACCCTTTTTGGGTTTCCGGAATACTGATATTTTCCTTCATCCTCCTGGCCTGGGGAAGATTGTTTTTCAGAAGAAGGCTGGAGATGATCTTCAGGGCTGCCTTTGCCAAGAATTACGCCAACCAGCTCATCAGGGAGGGAAACCTCTTCAATGAAAGGATAGGATTGGTATTGTTCGTGGTCTACCTGGCGGTGATATCGCTCTTCGTTTACCTTTCCATACCCATAGTATCAGAAGTAGAATTTTTGCTGCCGGAAGGGATGCTCTATTTATCCATACTTGGCTTTTTCCTGGGATTCTGGCTTATGAAAGTGATCCTTTCAAAAATTTTATCTCTTCTTTTTAAC
The DNA here is from genome assembly GCA_003648575.1 of Bacteroidota bacterium. The sequence continues at coordinate 5,589 of QMPN01000058.1, read as the reverse complement.
ACCGGTGAAAACTCCCGGGAGTTACTTGCCAATATGTATCTCTTCAATCTCTTCGCCGGCATCGTATTGCTTCCTCTCGTAGCCTGTATGGCTTTTGCTCAGGCTAATATCTTCTTCTATATCAGCCTTCTAGTAATCGCATTTATTTATACCTACAGGTTATTGCGTGAAGCTACTATAGGATTTACGGTCATAAATTTTTCCGTATTTCATTTATTTTTGTATCTTTGCACCCTCGAAATTTTACCATTGATCGTTCTGGCTAAAATATTGATTCGAAACATGATCCTATAAAAGATATAGGAATAGACAGGTAATAGAAAGTATCATTTGTTTTACTAAAAAGGTGCTAAAGTGAAGATTAAAAACATTCTTGTATCTCAACCAGAGCCAGCAGATCTGGAAAAGTCTCCTTACGGGGAACTTGCCAGGAACCATAGTCTTAACATCGATTTCAACAAGTTCATCAAAATAGAAGGCATTTGTTCTAAAGAGTTCAGGCAAAACCGGATTCAGCTACTCGATTTTACAGCTATTATTTTTACCAGTAGGAATGCAGTGGATCATTTCTTTCGTCTGGCCAAAGAACTGAGGATAGAAATTCCTGATACCATGAAGTATTTCTGTATTTCAGAATCGACAGCATTCTATCTGCAGAAATATGTGCAGTACCGAAAAAGGAAGATATTCCATGGTAAACAGAGTTTTGAGCAGTTATTGGAACTCATCAAGAAGCATAAAGATGAGAAGTATCTGCTGCCATGCTCTGAAATCCATAAGGCCAGTATGACGAAACAGCTGGACGATCAGAGTATAGATTATCAGAAAGCCGTTTTTTACAAAACGCTTGCCAGTGATCTTTCACACCTCAACATCAAGGAATATGACATGCTGATCTTTTTCAGCCCATCAGGTGTAAAATCATTGATTAAAAACTTTCCGAAATTCGAACAGAACTCTACCCTGATCGCTGCTTTTGGCCCTACTACAGCCAAAGCTGTTGATGATGCAGGCTTGAAACTGAATATATCAGCTCCCACCAAAACGGCGCCATCAATGACTATGGCCATTGAGCAATATATTCAGAAAATGAACAAAAAGAAGTAAACGTAGTTTACATAGTATTAAGGAATCAAAGGGGGTAAATACGTTTATCCCTTTTTTTGTGCCGCCAAATGTAAAAGAATGCGAGTAAAGCACATATACAGAAAGGAAGAACGTCTGAAGAGCAATCGGGTGATCAAAACTCTTTTTTCTTCGGCGAGAAATTTCCTTGTACACCCTTTTAAGGTGAACTGGCAGTTGAGGAAAGACAATGGCCGCTACCCTGCCCGTGTGCTCATCAGCGTTTCTAAAAAGCACTTCAGAAAAGCTTCTGAAAGAAACCATATGAAACGCCTGATCAGAGAAGCATATCGCATAAATAAATACATCCTTTATGAATTCCTGGAAGAGAAGGGTGTACAATGCGATTTTTCTATTATTTATATAGCAAAAGAGGCGGAAGTATATTCTGAGGTTGAAAAGAAAATAATCAAGCTCTTAAATCGTTTGATTTCAGAGTTAGAACTCCATTTACATCAAAATAATCCTACATCATGACCCATAAACAAAATGTACGATCGATCCTGATCGCCATCATCTTCATTTTCAGTATATCCCTGACCGGCAGGGCACAGAATGAAAACAATTTCGAGATTTCCAAAAACCTGGAAATCTTCATTTCCATGTATAATGAGTTGAATAAGAATTATGTAGATGAGATCAACCCGGGTGAACTGATGGTTGGGGGCATAGAATCGATGCTCAGCACCCTGGATCCATATACCGTTTATATCCCTGAATCCCAGATCGAGGATTACCGCATGATCACTACCGGCCAATATGGTGGGATCGGGTCACTCATCCATAAAAATGGTGAGTATGTTGTTATCTCAGAGCCTTACGAAGGATCTCCCGCCCATAAATCGGGCCTGAAAGCCGGCGACAGGGTATTGAGCATCAATGGGGAGGACATGGTAGACAAGCCTTCCGATGAAGTCAGCAAATTTCTTAAAGGGCAGCCTGGCACCAGTATCTCCCTTGTTGTTGAAAGAGATGGCGAGGATAAGCCCCTGGAGATTGAGATCACACGTGAAAATATTACCATCAAAGACATCCCGTTTTATGGAATGCTCGCCAATGGTGTTGGATATATCAAGCTTACCGGTTTTACACAAAATGCCGGGGTACAGGTTAAAGATGCCTATCTCGACCTGCAGGCCAAGCATGATGAGGTGAAAGGTTTGATCCTCGACCTAAGGAACAATGGCGGGGGTTTGTTGAACGAAGCCGTAAATGTGACTAACATTTTCGTAGATAAAGGACAATTGGTTGTAAGCACAAAAGGCAGACTTAAAGACAGGAATCAGGAACATCATACACGCTTTGCCGGCATCGATACGAGGATTCCGCTTGTGGTGCTCGTGAATGCACACAGCGCTTCTGCATCAGAGATTGTAGCAGGGGCGATACAGGACATGGACCGCGGCGTAGTTCTCGGCCAACGTTCTTTCGGAAAAGGGCTGGTACAGAATGTGATCCCGCTGAGTTATAATTCACAGATGAAGGTCACCATAGCGAAATATTATATCCCCTCCGGGAGATGTATACAGGCCATCGATTACTCGATGAAAGATGAGGATGGCTACTATACCAAGATCCCCGATTCACTGGTGAGTGAGTTTAAAACCAGCAATGGAAGAACAGTGTATGATGGTGGTGGCATCGAACCTGATATCAGCATCCCACCAAAGAAATACAGCCGAATCCTGAGCAGCCTCTTTACCAAGTTTCTCATTTTCGATTTTACAACAGCTTATGTAAGAGAACATCCTGAGATCGACACACCTGAAGACTTCAAGATCACCAACGAAACCTATGAGGATTTTATCGCTTTCCTTTCCGATAAGGACTATGATTACGTTACGGCCTGTGAAGAAAATCTGAAGAGGCTGAAAGCATCAGCTGAAGCAGAAGGTTCGTTTGAAGTCCTTGAGACTCAGTATCAGCAATTGAAAGAGGCGATGATGCACAATAAAGAAGAAGATCTCATCACCTATAAAGAAGAGATCAGCAAGTTGCTCAAGCTCGAGATCGTTACACGGTATTATTTTCAGGAGGGAAAGATCAGAACTTCCCTGCATGGAGATCCTGAGATCATGCGCGCCATAGAGATCCTCGATGATCCTGCTACTTATAACTCCATACTTGATGGCAGCTATATTCAGGAAGAAGCGGCAAACGAAGAGGCAAAAGACAAGGGCAGAGGTTAACGTAACTGTTTATTGCCTTTTTCTGTATAATATACTGTTTATTATAAGTTAATGGTCAAAAAAGACATTCGCATCACCATTGAAGAATATGATTCTATGCCGGATCTCGGTCAGGCTGATATGAATCTGATGGAACTGGCAGAGTCATCATTGAAAGATGCCTATGCCGTGTACTCTCATTACAGAGTTGGTGCAGCCCTGATACTTTCAAACGGAAAAGTAATCACCGGAAACAACCAGGAAAATGCTGCTTATCCCTCCGGCCTTTGTGCCGAAAGGGTGGCCATGTTCTATGCCAAATCTCAATATCCCGGAGAAAGCATTGAAGCAATTGCAATTAGTGCCAAGGCCGATACATTTACGATCAAAGATGCTGTGGCCCCCTGTGGTGCATGCCGGCAGGTAATGGCCGAATATGAGATACAACAGAAAAGCCCGATCCGGGTTGTCATGAAAGGGGAAACAGGTCCTGTACTGGCTGTCGATTCCATAGAAGCCTTGCTTCCCCTGATGTTCCATGCGGAAGAACTCAAAAGAAAGAAATAAGATGAACCTCGTCTCCTCCCAGATATGCAAAACCGGTGATATAGGCATTTACAACAACTTGTTTGGCGGGAAAATGCTGGCCTGGCTCGATGAGGCCGGCGGCACCTTTGCTGCTTCTGTTTGCTGCACACCAAACATGATCACGCTCAAAATGGATGAGGTTGTATTTAAAAAGCCCGTGAAGGTAAATGACCACATCCGCATCTACGGAGAAGTGTCGCGCATGGGGAACTCTTCCCTCACCATCATCCTTGAAGCCAGGAGATTTAATTTCTCAGCACACAACGAGGAACTGGTCTGTTCTACCACTATCACCTTCGTCAGGATTGATGAATACGGACAATCAGTACCTATTGGTAACGATATAAGAAAAAAGTATAAACACCTGATAAAATGAAAAAACTTGTCATACCTATTATCCTCATTGCCTTTTCACTTATGGCGATGAAGGCCGATAAATCAGCATACCAGATTTATAATATTAAAGGCAAAAAGGTTTCCTATGCCAAGCTGTTTAAGCAGGCCGTGGAAGCAGATGTAGTCCTCTTCGGAGAGCTGCATAACAATCCTATTTGCCACTGGCTGCAACTGGAACTTACCGCAGATCTTTTCAAAGAAAAGGGAGATCAACTCGTATTGGGCGCGGAGATGTTCGAAAGGGACGGTCAGCTTATATTGGATGAATATATTGATGGTGAGATCAGCACGCGAAGCTTTGAGTCGCAGGCACGTTTGTGGCCAAACTATGAAACTGACTATAAGCCTCTTATAGAATTTGCAAAAGAAAACAGCATTCCATTCATCGCAACAAATATTCCAAGGCGATATGCCTCCATTGTGTTTGGCAAAGGCTTTGAAGGTCTGGATGAACTGGGTGATCATGCGAAGATGTTCTTCCCTCCACTGCCCATTCCTTATGACCCATCCTTACCGGGTTATCAGGCGATGCTGGAGATGGGTGAAGGCATGGGCGGTCATGGGTCGGATAATTTCCCCAAGGCACAGGCCATCAAAGATGCTAGCATGGCATATTTTATCCTGGAGAACCTGGATGAAGGACAGGTGTTCGTTCATTATCATGGCACCTATCACAGCAATAATTTTGAAGGCATCGTATGGTACCTGAATGCCTACCGTCCGGGTTTGAAAATTATGACCATTGGAAGCGTAGAGCAAGCTTCACTTGATGCCCTCGAAGAGGAAAATGACTCCATAGCGGACTTTATGTTGGTTATTCCGGAAAGTATGACGAAGACGCATTAAGGAGACTTGATACTTGATACTAGATACTAGAAATTAATTCAACACCCAACCCTCAACCCTCAAAACTGTGATAAGTAAGGCACAAATAAAACACATCCAGTCTTTGAAGCAAATCAAGTTCAGGCGTGAACATGGATTGTTTATAGCCGAGGGGCCGAAGATCGTTGGAGAACTGCCTGTCTCCGATATTAAAGTAGAGGTTGTTTATGCGGTGGAAGAGTGGATAGAACACAGTAAGGGTAAGTTTGAATATTTGAAGGCTGAAGTTAACCAGATCAGTACAAAAGAGCTGGAACGTATCAGCAACCTCAGCACTCCTAACCAGGTGCTGGCAGTCTGCAAGATCCCGGAGCGGGATGTAGATGAGATCAGCGAGGAAGACGGGACGGTGGTCATGCTTGACGGCATACGCGACCCCGGTAATCTTGGAACCATCATACGTACGGCAGATTGGTTTGGTGTAAGG
>QMPN01000057.1 GCA_003648575.1 Bacteroidota bacterium | reverse complement strand
TCACCTTGGATCCCGACACCTCATTGGTAGCATAATCGACAGGAAGAGAATAAGCAGCTTCCCCGTTCATGCTCCTTATGTAAACATTATCATCATCAGGTGTAAAATAGGTCAGGTTATCCATATAGACATATGCCCCGGCATGGCCCATCAGGAATTTGGCAGACACACCTACCGACCAGCGATCGCGATCGTATTTACTGAACATATAAGCCCAGCTTAATCCGATCTCAGTCCATGTCAAGGTTCCAAACTTCATGGGATCGCGGTGTTCATATTCATATCCGTGCTGAGGTTTGAAATCAAGGCTGTAATAAAAATAGTTGGCCATGTCGTAAGGGATATCCCTGAACGAACTTACCGATCTGAAATTTGTCTGAAAAGCAAAGGTGTGGTCGTTCACAGCTACCATGACAGAAGGCCCCATGAAGCGCGAATTCAGATGCAAATTCTTTCTGTTCTTACTTTCTGTGGTATATGCCGGTCGCTCACCCTGTCCATATTCCTTGTTATGCATAGGATAATCATATCCCGGCAGGAGGAAATTTGAAAACTTATAATCATCCTGTGAAAGGTAGGCGTAATTATTATGGATGAAAGAAGCCGTACTGAAAACATTCACGTCGACATAGTAACGGCTGTTGGAAAGCAAGGCCGGGTTTACAAGGGCATTTGAAACGCCTGAATAGGTCCCAACCGTGGACCCTGTAATATATTGGGCATTAACTGAAGAAAGCGGCCCCAAAAGGCAACTTGCAATGATGACCAGGTATATAATTGCCTTACGCAAGATTTGGTTTTGTTTATGCCTTTTTTACGCCTGGGGGGCATAAAAGTTACTCCCCGCCGGCGAAGCTAAAATACGAAGCCATGGGTGGAGCAGCAATTTTAATGCACTGAATTGAAATAGGGAACATGCTTAAAGCGCACCGTAAAAACACCTAGTATTATCGCATGGGGCGTTATTCGCAATGGTAGCTTTTGTTGCGGCATTTGCCTTTCATGAAATTGAATTTCAAAGACACATAAATATCCATCCCTGTGAAGTCGGTAAGATTAAAGAAGCCAAGAATTTTATCTGTACCTATGGTCAGGAACCAGAAACGGGCTGAAAGGCCTACCCTTGGATACCGGTAATTATATAAGGATACCGGCATGCTGAATTCGAGGTATTGTGTTTCATACCGGGGTGTTACAGAAATCTGAGCAGGCCGGGAGATGTATGATTTAGCCGACATTATTGGCTGAACTGCACTGGCGTTCACATACCACTGTTTCCTGAAATGATAATCGAACTGCATGCTCAGCGTTGCCGGAAGTATCATCTTGATCTTATTCGATCTCAGTGAAGCATCCGGATCGCCATATAATACATCGCTGAGCATTCCAGTAAACTGGTCAATATTTCCAAAATTCACCGTATCCACATTCATCCAAAAGGCTCCGACATCATCATATACATGCTGTGCTGCATCTGACGTAAAGTTCATAAGGCCCAGGTCAAGCAGAGAAATGCCGATCCTGTATTTATAATCCTCATAAGGTGTCCTACATAACTTTCCTGTGCGCCTGGCGGAGTTACCCCTGCTCTTTTTTTCATACACGATCCCTATGTCGAATGAGAATCCCTGGCCATTGAAAAGAGGTCCATCCGAATTTACTCCGGCATAACCCATTTCCCCTCTCAGGTTTCGTATGTTTAAGGTACTGTCGTTGTTCACAATGTAATCAAGGTTTTCCATATCAACATACGAGCCAGCCACACCGAGTAAGAATTTAGCTGTGATCCCGGCTGACAGATGTTCAATCCCCCTGCGGTAAACTGTTCTGGCATAGCTAAATCCTATTTCTGTCCATCCCATTCCCGTCAGTCGCATGACATCATCGTTAAAGTTGATATTATGATATGGTTCATAACCCAGACCTTCATAAGCAAAAGTAACAGACTCATATGGGATATCCCTTCCTGAAGCAACCGCCCGGAAGGCTGTTTTGAAACCAAATGCATCATCTCTGCGAGAAATAGAAAAAGAAGGTCCCATGACCAGTGCACTGAAATGATAATCCTTCCGTTGATCATTTGTGTAATAGTCAAAGGGGAGCCCATCTATACCATACTTGGGGAGATTATCATCAGAACGCAGAAATGCAATGGGTTTGTAGTCTCCCTGATGAATGTAAATGGCATTGTTCTCAAAAAAGAGGTCGGCAGTGGCCATATTTACATCCAGGTACAGCTTTGAATGCAACATCCCCGCAGGATTGATCAGGGTGCTATTGATCCCGGCATAATTCCCGTTCACCACACCCCACATTTCCTGTGCAACTGCCAATGCAGGCAGAGCGCTCAATAACAATATTAGAAAAAACTTCTTATCCAAAGTGTTAAGCAAGATTTATCTTCATTAAACTGTAACACTACATCCTATAGGCCTTAGATGATTTTTTGAGGTTTTCGTTGCCTTGTTTATTATATAACTTCAACAAATGTACAATATTGCTATTCAAGGGTATTGACGAGCGCTTAAAATTCCTTATCTTTGCCCACAAAGCGGATGTGGTGGAATTGGTAGTCACGCCAGACTTAGGATCTGGTGCCGCGAGGCGTGAAGGTTCGAGTCCTTTCATCCGCACAAAACCACGATCTTGATATTGCAGATTAACCCAATCCTATCAATCATCAGCGACTTATAAATTATCGTATTGAAGTTTGAAAAGCTATTTCTGTACCTCATCGTATCACTCTTTTTCTTTAAGGGGACTGATGCTACTACACATGAGCCGGATTCACTTCTGGCAAGATTCAATATTGCTGAACAGGCAGGTGACAGTATTTCTATGCTCTCGACACTGTCGGATCTTGCAAAATATTACGATGACTCCGAAAAATTCGATACTGCAGCAATTTTTTATAACCGCGCCATCCGTATCGCTGATTCTATTTCTGACAAAGCCCGCCTGGCGGAGATGCAAAACCGGCTTGGAAACATCCACCTTTTATGGGGAAGCTACCGCAAAGCCCTCGACCTATACCTGGAATCCCTCCTGATCTGCAATGAGATCAATGATTCTTCCGGTATCTCCCGAGCATTGAACAATATCGGAGTCATTTATTCTGACTGGGGAGAGAAAGCCATATCACTTGATTATTACCAGAGAAGTTTAGAGGTTGACAGTCTGCTAGGTGATATCGAAGGACAATCAAAGACACTTAACAATATTGCCATCCTATTTGATGAGATGGGAGATAAAGAAAGGGCATTAAGATATTATTATCGTGCGCTTGGGCTTGCTGCTCTCATAGAGGACCATAATATGCTAGCCGTTGCAAGTAGTAATATTGGAGGGTACTACCTTGAAATAGAGGATTTTGAAAGAGCTGCAGATTTTTACTTCAAGACCATGGAAGAATATAAGCTTGACCGCTCTATCGTCGGCCAGGCAGAAACATATATCCTCATCGGCGACCTATACAAAGCGAATGAAGAGTTTTCAGCTGCGCTGGATTATTATACTCAGGGCCTCGAAATCGTTATGCCAAGGAAGCTCAACAAGCCAATTATGGATGCTTATGAAGGCATGCATGAAGCATATATAGAACAAGGCAATTACAAGGAGGCATTAACCTATTTTTCACTATTTCATGTTCTGATGGATTCGATATTCAGTATTAAGACGTCGACGGAGCTCGCAGCACTAACCAATGCATATGAGATCCAGCAGAAAGACCAGGATCTGGAATTGCAGCAAGCCAGGATGAACGAACAGAAGTCCAGGATAAGAAGGCAACAGCTTGCCATGATTGCACTTGCAGGCCTGATAGTGATCATTGCCATTTTTGCTTCATTACTGATCAGGCAATATCGCCTGAGGATGAAGGCATGGACACATCTCCTTTTACAGCACGAGGAAATTCTGAAAAACAGGCAAGAGCTGATCATTGCCCGAGATAAGGCTGAAGAATCGGATCGTCTGAAAACGACCTTCCTTGTCAATGTTTCACATGAACTCAGAACCCCGATGAATGGGATCATGGGCTTTACCGAGCTGATGCAGCGTGGTTCAGGGACAGCAGACCAGAATAAGCAATACCTCTCTTATATTGCCTCTTCAAGCAGGCAGCTCCTCAAAGTGTTGAATGATATCATCGACATATCCTCCATAGAAACCGGCCAGATGAAGCTGGAGCCTGAAATCTGCAAACCTGATAAGGTATTCAACGACCTCCTCAATTTTTTTAAAAAAGAAAAGAAGGACTCTAACAAAGACAAGATCGATATAAAATACCTGGCAGCACCGGATGCAGCCAAACATCAATGTACTGCAGACAAGAAAAGACTTGCACAGGTCATTTTCAATCTCGTGAACAACGCCCTGATCTTCACCAGTGAAGGTAGCATAGAATTTGGTTATGAGATCACCGACAATTCCATGATACACATCTTCGTGAAAGACACCGGAATCGGCATCGAAAGGAGTAATTTTGAAATGATATTCGAACGCTTCCGGCAGGTAGACGGCAGTACTACACGTCAGCACGGGGGATCCGGTCTGGGCCTTGCTATCTGCAAGGAACTGATCAAATTAATGGATGGTCGCATCTACCTCGAATCCGAAATTGGCAAGGGGTCTACTTTCCATGTGGAGATACCCTACCTGCCAGTTGGATAAAGCAAGAAACTTATAGTGAACCTTATGCTCAGGCTGTTGTTAATTATTGTATCTTTGCAGCCTTAATTTTAAACAGTTGGATGGAATGAACATCACACAGGAATCAACAGGCGATTTTACAGCAACAGTGAAGATAGAACTTGTGAAGGAAGATTATGAAGATCAGGTAAATACTGTTCTAAAAGACTATCAACGCAAGGCCAGCATGCCCGGTTTCAGGCCCGGGAAAGTCCCTATGGGAATGGTCAGGAAGATGTATGGCAAAGCCGTACTTGCGGAGGAGATCAATAAGATCATCTCAGAAAACCTGAATAACTACCTTACCGAAAATGAAGTTAAAACACTGGGGCACCCTTTGCCAAACGAAGACAGGCAAGAGATGATCGACTTCGATACTCAGGATACATTTGATTTCTTTTTCGACCTGGGACTCCAGCCGGAAGTGATTACTGAGATCAGCGACAAGGTGAAGGTAGACTACTACAAGATCAAGGTAAACGAGGATAGTGTAAACAAATACATGGAAGACCTTCGCATGAAAAACGGAAAGCCCGTAGAAGGTAAAGAAGACGAAGAGGGTAAACCGAAAATTGAGCCTGCTGAGCTGAATGAAGAATTTTATGCAGCTGTCTTCCCCGGAGTAGAGATCAAAGACGAGGCAGAGTTTAAAGAAAAACTGGCTGAGCAACTCGAGATTTCTTTTGCGAATGAAAGCGACCGACTTTTTATGCGACATACCGCTGATAAACTGGTCGATGACTCAGGCATTCAGCTTCCTGATGAATTCATGAAACGCTGGCTTGCAGAAAGTGGCGAAGCACAGATTAAAGCCGAAGATATTGATACGCATTACGATGAGTATGCCCGCGCACTGAAATGGCAGCTCGTAGAAAGTAAGATCGTTAGCGATCATGAAATACAGGTGAGTCCCGACGATGTCAGAGAACAAATCATGAGCTATTTCCAGACACCCGGCGAGGTTGATGAGGAAACAAAAAAACGCCTGAACGATATTGCTGACAGCATCATGCAAAATCAGGAAGAGGCGAAACGTATCTACGACCAACTACTTGATACACGCATGCGTGACTTACTGAAATCAACCGTGAAACTGCAGAATAAAGAAGTCAGTTATGATGATTTTATTAAATTAGCAACTGAAACCAAATAAATATTTTCGAAATGAATCCCGACGAGTTTAAAAAATATGCGACCATGCACCGAGGTATCAGCGGTGTTACCCTCGACAATTACACTTCTGTTTATGGCAACTATATCTCCCCTACTATTATTGAGGAAAGGCAGATGAACATTGCTACCATGGATGTGTTTTCAAGGCTGATGATGGATCGCATCATCTTTCTTGGTGTTCCCATCAACGATTACGTTGCCAACATCATCCAGGCACAGTTGCTTTTCCTTGAGTCGTCAGACTCCGGGAAAGACATCCAGATCTACCTGAATACACCGGGCGGATCCGTATATGCGGGATTGGGCATTTACGATACCATGCAATACATTGCCCCTGATGTGGCGACGATATGTACAGGCATGGCAGCTTCCATGGGTGCTGTACTACTTTGTGCAGGTGCCAAGGGAAAACGTACCGCACTCAGCCACTCCAGGGTACTGATACACCAACCAATGGGTGGTGCTTCAGGACAGGCCTCCGATATCGAGATCACAGCCAGGGAGATCCAGAAATTGAAGAAAGAACTCTATGAGATCATTTCCAATCATTCAGGCCAGAAGTATCAGAAGGTCTGGGATGATGGCGACAGGGATTTCTGGATGACATCGGAAGAAGCAAAGAAATACGGTATGATCGACGAGGTACTGGTGAAGAACAAAAAGTGATGATCACCGTATAAGGTTCTTATATTGTAATTTAATATGGCTAAAGAAACAGACAGATGCTCATTTTGCGGTAGGATCAAAGCAGAAACCAATGTATTGATCGCAGGCCTGGAAGGTCATATTTGCGACTTATGTGTTGAACAGGCTCAGGCAATTATCCGGGAGGAAACGTCGACGAAGCACGAACTTCGCCTGGGTGACATCAAACTTCTGAAACCAGCTGAGATCAAGAAATACCTCGATCAGTACGTAATCGGCCAGGAAGAGGCAAAACGTGTGCTCTCTGTTGCTGTATATAATCACTACAAAAGAATCACCCAGCCCCCGTCAAAGAGTGATGAAGAAGAGATTGAGATCGAAAAGTCCAATGTCATCATCGTTGGTGAAACAGGCACAGGAAAGACCTTACTTGCCAGGACCATTGCCCGCATGCTTCACGTGCCCTTCTGTATTGCCGATGCAACTGTGCTGACAGAAGCAGGATATGTAGGTGAAGATGTAGAAAGTATTTTATCGAGGCTGTTGCAAGCTGCCGATTATAATGTGGCTGCGGCAGAAAAGGGTATTATCTTTATCGACGAGATAGACAAGATCGCCCGTAAAAGCGATAACCCCAGCATCACGCGCGATGTTTCAGGTGAGGGAGTGCAGCAAGCATTGCTGAAACTCCTCGAAGGTGCAGAGATCAATGTACCGCCACAGGGTGGCAGGAAGCATCCTGAGCAAAAGATGATACAGGTGAACACACGTGATATCCTGTTCATTGCAGGCGGTGCTTTTAACTCCATCGACAAGATCATTGGATCCAGGCTGCAAACGAATATGATCGGGTATAACTTCGATAAAGAGAAAGACCAGATCGATAAGGAAAATATCCTGCAGTACATCTCCCCGGGAGACCTGAAGGATTTTGGACTGATCCCTGAGATCGTAGGACGCCTTCCAATATTTACTTTTCTGAATCCGCTCGACAAGGAGGCCCTCAGGCGTATCCTCACTGAACCCAAGAATTCGCTGATCAAACAATTTTCAAAACTGTTCGCCATGGATAAGATCAACTTATCCTTCGAAGAGGATGCCCTCATCTATATCGTCGAGAAATCGGAAGAGTTTAAACTCGGCGCCCGTGGCTTACGGTCTATCATGGAAGCCATACTGATTGATGCCATGTTTGATCTGCCTTCTACCGGCGATGCTTCCGATCTGCGCGTAACCCTTGAATATGCACAGAGTAAGTTCAAGAAATCGAACATCTCCCGTCTGAAAGTTGCATAAGCAACTGAACAATTTCCAATCTTCTTCTGTATCTTTATCATATCCAACGGCACGATAATTGCCTTGACCATTTATGATGAAGCACTTTTTGCTTTCCTGCATATTGTTCCTTTTCCTTTTCCCACTCCTTTCACAGGAGGAGAAAAAAGAAAGAATCGTGGTATATGCTACCATGCTCGATGGCGATACCATCCCGGTGATCATGCTACCCGAATTAAAGATATTTTCCTTCAAGCCTTATGAAAGCAAGCGTCAAGCCCGTAAGATGACCCGCCTGATCAAAAATGTTAAGCGGGTGTACCCATATGCCATGCTGGCTGGGATCAAGCTCAAAGAATATGAGGAAATTCTCGCCGGGGTGGAAGATAAAAAAGTTCGGAAGAAGATCATGAAGCAGGCTGAAGATGAGCTTGATGCCGAATTCGGTGCCGACCTGCGCGACTTCACCTTCTCACAGGGCAAGATCCTCATCAAACTGGTCTACCGTGAAACCGGTTCATCATCGTACGAGCTGGTGGCTGAACTCAGGGGCAAGTTCAGGGCTTTCTTCTGGCAAACCTTCGCCAGGATATTCGGCTTCAACCTGAAAGACGGATATGATCCCGAAGGGGAAGATAAAGAGATCGAGTTTATTGTACAGATGATAGAAGCAGGACAGCTGTAGAAGAACGAGGAACCATGGAACAGTGAAACAGTGAAACAATGAAACAGTGAAACAGTGGAACAGTGAAACAGTGAAACAATAACACTATTTCCCGCGACCCTGGAGGACGATAAGTGCGGTGTAGATCATAATCTTGAAGTCCATGGCCAGGGACATATTCTCAATGTAAAGGAGGTCATACTTCAGGCGTTCGACCATCTCATCCACATTAGAGGCGTAACCATATTTTACCTGTCCCCACGAAGTGATGCCGGGCTTAACTTTTTGCATAAGGCGGTAATGCGGGGCTACCTCGACAATCTTGTCGATGTAGTACTGCCTTTCAGGGCGGGGGCCAACAAGCGACATATCACCTTTAAGCACTGTATAAAACTGGGGTGTTTCATCCAGCCTGACTTTCCGCAGAAATTTACCGAAGCGGGTGATCCTTGGATCATTATCAGATGAAAGCTGGGGGCCTGCACTTTCCGCATCTTTGTACATGGTCCTGAATTTATGCATATAAAAAGGCACTCCATTCAGGCCTACACGCTGCTGAGAGTAAAGAATAGGGCCGCGCGATGACAGCATCACTCCGACGCCTACAAAAATATATACCGGGATAAGGATGACCATGGCCATCAAGGAGGCCAGTATGTCGATGATCCTTTTTGCTGACTGCTGCCATGCCGGCATAAGGTCAGGCGTGATCTGAATCAAAGGTGTATGAAACACCGAGGTCATCTTAACGGTGCCGAGCAGGATATCCTGCATGTCGGGGATCACCTTGATCACCACATTCATATCTTCCAGCAAAGTGATGATCTTTTCAATGGTACTCCGCTCCGTACGTTCAATAGCAATGATCACTTCTTCTACCTGCCGTTCCCTGATGATCTTTCTCAGTTTATCATAACTGCCCAGGTGTGGCAGGTGTTTCCCAATCTTGTATTCATCGTAATCGAAAACATTCACAAAACCGATGAACTTGTTCCCTGATGATTTTTCCTGGGCTTCTATATCATTATAGATCGCTATGGCATTGCCATTGCTGCCGACAATAACCGTGCTAAATCCGATGCGTTTTTTGTGAATTTTCCGTACCGTAATGGTCGTCAGGATAAGACGGAAGGAATAAGTGAAAAAGAATTGCAGTCCGAATAAGGTCAGGAACGACTGGTAATACGAATGGTATGTGGCGATCTGGTCATCGAGGATAAGTACGAAGAAGATGAACGTTACGCCAATAAGTGTGATCAGAAATGTTTGCCCTAATTCCTTTAAGCGGGATTTTCGGTAGATCTTCCTGTAGGTACCAATCAATGTATAAAGGATCAACCAGAATACCGGGACAACAACAATACCTATATAGAAGTTAGGGTCGTGAAAGATCAGTTCCAACTCCTTAAAGGTGTAAACGTCAAAGGAATACTTTCTAAAAAAGAAAAAGAGGCTCCAGGCTATGGCTGCTGATAAAATATCAAAGATCACATACTTAAATACCTGCAGGCCTTTGTTCATGTCCTATTGTTTACGGTGAATAAGTTTAACATTATCTATCAATACCCTGGGTTCATCCACGGCGGCTTCCTTATAAGAACCAAAAAAGATGTTGAAGTCGATGGCCCCTACCTGTGAACTGACACCGGGAGTGAGGTTGACATAGATCTTTTTCCATACGGAAGTGGGGTTCATATTGAGTACAGGATGTTGTATGATCTGGGCTTGTTCACGGGCATAAAACCCTGTAGTGAAATAGTTGTTGTTCTTATAATCAAACTCCAGGAAAACAGACTCCCCTACTTTGGGAAGTACAAAGCCATCGTCATTACCAACATTCGTAGCCACATCGATGAGATATTTTTCTTCGCTCAGGATCATCAGTCCTGAATACTTGCTGAAATCAGCAAGAAATGCTTCCGGGTCATTGGCCGGTTCGGTTCGTGTGATATCTGTACGGCTTTTGCTTGTACTGTCGAGGGACAGGCTCGGGTCTTCAAAATCTTCCATCCACACAAACTTCAGGTTCGTATAATAGCCTGTCGTCATGGTATAGGGAACATATTCATTCCCAGTGAAAAGGGTATCGTGGTTCAGGTTGACCTCCTCCCCCTCCACAAGCATAACTTCCTGGACAACAGGCTTATAAAAGGGATAGGGCGAGCGCAGGGCGGCTATACCATTGAGTTCTATTCCGGGATCCACCCTGACTTCTGTCATGCCATTGGCAAGGACAGGAAACACAGCAGGAAGCTCATACGCCCCAATAGCTACATTATTAATATATACCCAGGCATCCGTAATATTGGAAGTCGGGGCGCCTTCCTCTTCATAATTGGTTTCTATAATAATGGAATCTATCCTGATGTACGCAGGGATAGTTTGGTCGCCTTTAAATTTCTGACAAGATGAAAACGGGGATACAAAAAGAAGGGTAAGTAAAGAGAATACAAAAAAGCGTAAACTTTTATAGTACATGCAGGGTTCTTTTATGTAATCGGCTTTAGTATTATTCAACGTTCCGTAGGCTTCAATATTGTATAATCAAAAGGGTGATAAACAATTTAGATTTGTTGTAAATTATAGGTTGCTCGGGTTCATACTCAACTTCTCTATGATCTTATGTGCAACGTCGAGTGCATGATAGCCGTCATTGATGGTTACAGGCGGAACTGTATCGTTGACAATGGCATCATGAAAAGTTTCCAGTTCTTCTTTGATGGCATTCGATGCTTCCACCTCCGGCTTGTCAAAAATGATCTGTTTGGGAGCCTTGCCCTCACCCAGTTCCATGATCACAGCATATGGATCGGCCTTTTCAGGATCGATATCTTTCATTCTGAGTATTTCTGCTTCCTTTTCGAGGAAATCAACTGCGATATAAGCATCGCGCTGGAAAAATCGTGACTTGCGCATGTTCTTCATCGATATGCGACTGGCAGTAAGGTTGGCCACACATCCATTGTTAAACTCTATCCTTGCATTTGCAATGTCGGGCGTATCGCTCACCACAGAAACACCGCTTGCGCTGATACGATGAATATCTGACTTCACAACACTGAGTACGATGTCGATGTCGTGAATCATGAGGTCAAGAACCACTGGAACATCTGTTCCACGCGGATTGAATTGTGCCAGACGATGTGTTTCGATGAACATCGGCTGATCAAAGTATGGCTGGGCCGCGATAAATGCAGGATTAAAGCGTTCAACATGGCCTACCTGCACTTTGATGTTAGCCTCCTCAGAGAGGGCTATGAGCTTGCGGGCCTCATCAAGGGTGTTAACGACAGGTTTCTCAATAAAGACATGACGCGTCTTTCTCAGAGCTTCTGATGCACAATCGAAATGAGATATGGTCGGGGTGACAATATCCACCACCTCAACATCTTCGATGAGAGCCGAAACACTATCGTAGCGTTTGATTCCAAATTCCTTTTCAACCCTGGAAGAATTCTCATCATCAGGGTCATAAAAGCCTATAAGTTCGTAATTGCTGATCTGCTGAATGCATTTGATATGAATCTTGCCTAAATGCCCGGCTCCGAGTACACCTATTTTTAACATGCTATAATTTTTTTTGCAAATGTAATTTTTTTCGCCGTACCCCAAGGATGAATTTATTATTTTCGCACATGATGATCGATTCCTATAAACATAAAGGATTACGCAAGCAGCTGGTTGAGCAGATCAGGGTAAAAGGAATTACTGATGATGGCGTGATGGAGGCTATTAACAAGATCCCCCGTCACCTCTTCCTCGACTCCTCTTTTCTTGAGTTCGCATACCAGGATAAACCCTTCCCCATTGGGTCTGGTCAAACCATCTCACAACCCTATACCGTTGCTTTCCAGAGTGAGCTCTGTGAAGTTAAAGCCGGAGATAAAGTACTTGAGATTGGTACAGGATCGGGTTACCAGGCCTGTGTGCTTGAAGAATTGGGAGCAAAGGTCTTTACTGTTGAAAGACAAAAAAAGCTTTACCTCAGATCCAAGAAGTTCCTGAAAGAGCTTGGATACAAAGCCAAGGTATTTTATGGTGATGGATATAAAGGTTTACCTGCTTTTGCTCCTTTCGACAAGATCCTGATTACTGCAGGAGCGCCTGAATTGCCGGAAAACCTGGCTGATCAGGTCAAGGAAGGAGGAATGATCATAGTACCTTTAGGCAAAGGGGAAGTTCAGATGATGATGCGGTACATTAAAAATGCAGATGGCAGTCTGCGCGAAGAAAACCATGGAACTTTTCGTTTTGTCCCCTTATTAAAAGAGCTGGCCGATGATTAAAAGCGGACGTCTGATCCTTCTTTCGTACCTTATGGTTCTCATGTCTGTCACGGGACTATCTGCACAAGACCTCAGACAGGCCGGGCCGGCAGGGACAAAGATCATTTTTCAGACAGACAAAAATATTATTCCCTGCAAGTGGCGGAACAAGAAGACCCGGCCGGAATATAGCTTCATCCGTGCTGATGATATCCCACATACACTGGAGATCCTGAACACCTCACTTGGCAAATATCCCCCCCTGGTCCTGAAAAAAAACCTGAAGCGCATATATGTGCTCAAAAAACTCTACTTTTTCGGCCTCGAATATGGTGGCACATATTACAAGAAAGAGATATTCCTGACCAATAACGGCAAAGAAAGCGGTTATACCGACCAGTATATTGAAGGTACCTTTCATCACGAGTTTTCCAGCGTACTGATCAAGCGCTACGGCCGTTTTCTCAACACCGAAGGATGGCTGGAGGCTAATCCTGATGGTTTTTCATATGGCGATGGTGGCGTGGAAGCCCTCCGTAAAAACACTACCGGGTTAAAATTGGATACAGCGCTATTCGATAAGGGCTTCCTCAATGAATATTCGCTTTCATCTTTCGAGGAGGACCTGAACTGCTATGCAGAATATATTTTCAGAAACGATCCCGGTTTCTGGCAGGCCTGGGAACTCAGTGAGGCTATCAGGAGGAAGACAGCCATCCTGATCTCATTCTATCACCGCATCGATCCTGTTTTCTCGCAGGAGTATTTCAAAAGACTTTAGGGGGAATATTTCGACTATTCCTTTCTATTTCGTTTCGTTCAACTATTATCAATATCTCAAATAATAAGATCCCCCTACGCTAACCGCGTGCCGCCATAGCTTCAGCGGTGGCGCAAGCTTCGGGGGATTATTTCGACCACTACTTTCTATTTCACTTCTTTCATTGAAAGTTGGTCTCAATAAAAAGGCTTGCACATTTCCCAATGCGCAAGCCTGTCAAACCCGGTTCGAACATCCGGATTCTTTTT
>QMPN01000056.1 GCA_003648575.1 Bacteroidota bacterium | reverse complement strand
CTGAAAGTGTTGGATGTAGGATGTGGAACAGGAAGTTTATGTCTTGCCCTTGCTCCTCATTTCAGGGAAGTGATAGGCATCGATCCGGATGAAAGGATGCTGCAGCTGGCCATCGAAAAAGCTGGAAGTGAATACGGCAATGTTTCATTTCAACCCTACGGGATGCTGGACCTCGACAAAGAAGATCAGTTCCGGCAGATGGATGCTGTTCTCTGCTTTGGGAACACCCTGGTACACCTGGGTTCTGAAGAAGATATCCTTGAATTTCTCCGACAGGCCAAAGCGACGCTGAAGCCAGGCGGGAAACTGATGATACAGATCATAAATTACGATCGCATTTTCAATGAAAAGATAGATGGCTTGCCGACCATCGAAAATGACAGCATCAAATTTGTCAGGAATTATCACTACACAGACAGAAGTGCGCTTGATTTCGAGACCATTCTGAGCATCAAAGAAAGTGGTGAGGAAATTCGCAATACCATCAGCTTATTCCCCATCCTTAAAGACGAGCTCATCAGGCTGGTACAGAAGGCAGGCTTTCACGATATCCTGGTTTATGGAAATTTTAAACGTGATCCATATCTGCCCGGGAGTATTCCCCTGCTGCTACAAGCCACCTCCTGAGCCTTCAATCCTTCCTGGCCAGTGCAGATTTATAGTGACGGAAAAGAAGATCATAAATTACCATTTCATGTAAGCGGTTATTGTTGCGGAAAATGCGGTTCATCGACATGTGGATGAGGCTTGACAGAAGATCATTTTTTGATACAGACATCTGATCTTGTTTATACATCTTGAGTAGCTTCTTCACAGCCTCTTCTGCCAGCAAGAAACGTTTATTCAGCACTTCATGTATTCCATGTTCTGATTCTCCGGATAATAGTCCATTGATATTATCCCGGTGCTGCCTGTATTTTGCTGAAAGCTGCTTTGCAAGATCCTTGTTTTTACCAAACTCTTTCCCATAACTTCTGCTTAGTTCCAGCAGCAGGGATTTTTTATCCTCCATATTAAATTTAAAATCATCCAGCAACCGATCAATGGATGCTATGGCATATAGCCATCTGTTATGTTCATCATTGCTAAAAAGCTTATTGTGCAGAGCTTCCGCAACAGCTATACTATCCGCACAAAATATTTGCTCTACCAGGAACATAGACCCAGCTCCATACCTTTCCACTTCAGGCACATATGTTCCGATATCAATTTCCCATACCAGGCCTGCATTTTTGAGGGGCATGATAAGCTGTTTCAACTCATCCAGAAGCTTAAAACTGTTCCCCTTGTTTTTCATTTTTGCCCTGAAACGAAGATGAAAATCTGGGTCTGAATAACGGACAAAAAACCAGCTTTCGCTAAAACCCTTTTTATTATACTTATCCCACAATGGATACAATATTTCAGACAGTATCCTGTCTGCTGTCCTGTGCCCGGTATAGATCCGTATGTACAGCCATTCATCAAAGGGTAAATATGATCGGGCTTCCGTCATCCTTCCTGTGTTAAAAAGAATATGAATTCATTGGCCCTGCATCCATCCACAGACTGTACCAATTTACAATCAGGCTGCAGGAATTCCTGCAAATTAATGTGTTTCCTCTTTCTGATCTCGTATTGAAACAATTCAGCACCATTCCGGCTTGCAAGATCAATCCAGAGCTCATTATCGGAATCTGTCAGTACGATCTCCTGAGGGATCAAGTATTTATTTCTAAGCATTTCAATGGCTTTCATGAGCTTGCCCAGGCTTTGGATCTTTTGAATTTCAGATAGTTCCTTTGATGTTAGATTCCAGCAGGCCCTGGCAAGAATGAAGTTTTTATGTATTACCCTTGGGAGGTAAATAGCTTCACGCTGAAGTGAACCCCATGAAAACCCAATCCCTGCTCTGGTATCCCGTGACTGTAAATCGCAGAGGAAACGATACACTGATAAGGAAGAAAAAGCATAATTATGAGCATTGGAGAGCCTGGGAATGATGTATTTATTGAGTTTCTTTGACCTCAGGCGTACTCTGTTATTACCTACGCTCACCATCAAATCCCTTATTGGGATGCAGTATTCATCAGGGACCGCTGCTCTGGCGAGGTATGGGATCTCATACTTATGCAATACAGGCCTGAGCAATACATTTCCGGTCCTTTGCTGAGGAAGGTGTACGATCTCAGCCAATATATGCTCATCATAGAAGCTCTGTTCAAATTCCGCTATACCTTCCATGGTCTCTTTCAGCCTGTCATCCATATGTCCAAATCTTCCGGCCAGGTTTAGCGCGCTTATTCCTCCTGCACTTTCAATGAGAAAGCGACACTTTTCCTGCTCGTGTGTCGCACTGGTGAGTATCCGTGCCATAACAGAGATACTCACAGGAAGATTTTGCTCCATTTCAGGAAGCATTTGCAAATCATCATCCTTGATCTCTATCTCACCACCCTCCATAAGTGCGGACTGAAATTTCCTGTACAACATGCTGTCAACTGCAGTCCATTTAATTTCGGCCTCCTCGAAATCTTTCTGCGGCAGGCGAAGTCCTTCAATTAGAGAAGAAGCATTAGCATGCTGATCATCAGGAAGATATCCCAATCCGGCTTCTGCGTCCAGGGCCATTGACAAGGGAACTTCCTGTGCATCATATCGACGAATGAACTTTTCCATAAAGCTATCCATCAAAGCATTTCCTTCAGCACGGGAAAGTATCCCTAAAACAGGAATAATGTCTTCTATATCATGTCTAACATGGCTTGACAGAGAACAATCTTCTTTTACAAGTTTCAAGTCTGCTTGAATAAGTTCATTTTCCCGGAAGGATATAGCTGATTTTCCGACATCCATGATCATCTCACCAAGGATTTTAATTTTGGAATGCCTTTTGGATGATTGCATTTTTAGCAAGCTGTCACTTATTTTCTGAAGCAGTTTCAGGTATGCATTGTCAGTATTAATTTTCTCCAGGCCATTCTTCAGTTCATCAAAATATCCTTCACCTGTAAGCCCGGGATCCAGGGAAGAAACCAGTACCTGGTTATCGATCAGCATATGAATATATTCCCTGGCCTCATCCAGGTCCAGATTCTCTTCTATGATCTCAGCATACAAATCACTTAATGTTGCTCCCGTTTCAGCTCTGGCAATAATTTTATTCAGTGATTCAGCGCCCCGGACACTTTGGAGTTTATAGTGTCGCATTCCATCATCATCGGATTGATATTCAACGTATCGATATTCATCTCCTACCGAAAACAGGCTCGTATTCGGACTATAGATGAGTCCTTCCCTTAAATTTCTGTCTCCAAGTATCTTTTCAGCCAGGCTGCAAAGAAATTGCATATCAGGGCGCATGAATAATTTATTGTCACCTAGAGGAGCCAGGGTAATTTTGCTGTTTTCACTAAATGATCCGGAGCAGATCCCCGCGAATGCCCCGAAGGGAGTGCATCGTGATGACATCCTGACCAGATACTTCATAAGCGAGAAGCGGATCTTTTCATTTTCAGTCCCATCCTCAATCCATTGCTTTGTAGCTCTATATAATTCCGGCGAAGCAAGGAAAAGAGCTTCAGCAACTTCCTTTCCGGAATAATAAGTGCGGAGAAATGCGTCCACATCATCTGCATCAGACAGTTCTTTCAGTGTATGCAGCGGTAATAGCGGAGCACGAAGCAAAAAGGTATTTGCGACTCGATACGAAAAGCTGTTATTCTGTTTGCTCATATAATTCTACAAGACTAAAAGAGACGCTGCCCATTCCGGTTTACGTTCCGATACAAAAGACAATAAGCTAAGCCCGATGCCTGCCGCTCCATCCAACAATCCGGATGACGCTTTCCACCCTCCAAAATCAGGGTGGTGCCAGGCTTTGTAACCGGCGATACCATCATCATGTGATGCCATACCGAGGCATAGGTCCAACCAGTATAATGATGCATCTTTAAAAGAGTTCAATTCTGTTTCCTGATATAACACATTATATACAAGTGCAAGGCCTGCTGCTCCATGGCAGATTCCTGCGTCAAAAACATGATTATCTCCGGGCTCTCTCCTTTTTGTCGTTTCTAACAGCAAATTCAAGCCATCCAATTGATAAGCCGATGAAGCCAAGACATCCCCGGCTCTCAGGTATGCCAATCCTATTCCCAGGTCACCGTAGCACCAGGCCAGGCGGGAATGGGAGTCCTCCGCCATGCTTTCCAGAGCCCAGGATGGAAATGCCGAAATACTCTTTCCGGGGGGTAGTTTCTGCTTATCGATATATTTCAATCCGCCTCGGATTAGTTTATCCGTAGCATCTTCTGCTATCCCTTCAGCATGTATCTTCGACAAGATCAGCATAACAGATGCCATTCCATGAGAGAGGCTCAGGTTGTAGCCTTCCTTCTTTTTTTTCTCATCAAGAACAGAAATCCACTTCAGGGCTCCATCATGTTCTCGATTAGCTATACCACTTAACACAGAAAGCAATTCGGTCAGATAAATACGATATCTCTCATTTTTGGGCTGACGTAAAAAGTAAAGTGCCACTCCCAGGGCTCCGTGCAGGTAATCATAATGCCCCGACTTCATTTCTGAAATCATGTATGTGTACAGATGCGTATCAAGTTCATCAAATACCGAGGCCGTATCCCAGCAAGACAGCCCATTGGCAGAAAGATTGTGAATTAGCCATGTCACCCCACTCATACCACTCGAGAACCTTAGTTCGGGAACATGCCCGGAGGCAGGATTGAGCGCTTGCTCAATCAAATCTGCCACCAGACTATCGAAAACCCGATCCCCACTCCAGTCAGCATAATAAGCATAAAAGCAGGCCAATCCTGCCTTCCCTCCTATTAAGCCTCCTTCATTTGGAATCCGGTTGCCGAGCGATCCGGCAATCTCGCGGATCTTATTTTCTACAGGTCTTATGTACCTATCCGGAAGAAAAACCTTCCACCCCATATCTATTAATACCGAAAATCGAAAAATGTCGCACATATTTTTGAAGTTTTTTTCAAAAACTTCAGGTACAGGGTAGCAGGTGCAGGGTTTCGGGAGGTGAGGTGCTTTGAATTAAAAGCCTTATTTTTGTATGAAACTTGCAGCATGAAAACAAAACAAGAGATCGTAGAGAACTGGCTGCCCCGGTATACGGGAGAGAAGCTCAAGAATTTTGGTAAATATATTTTGCTGACCAATTTCAACAAGTATGTCGAACTCTTTGCCGAATGGCACAACGTAGAAATTGTTGGCTTGGATAAGCCCATGCCCTGTGCCACCGCCAAAGGCATCACCATTATTAACTTTGGCATTGGAAGTGCCAATGCGGCTACGATCATGGACCTGCTAAGTGCCATCAGCCCCAAGGCTGTTTTATTTCTCGGTAAATGTGGCGGGCTGAAAAAGAAAAATGAAGTGGGTGATCTCATCCTGCCTATCGCTGCTATACGAGGGGAGGGAACATCTGATGATTACATCCACAAATCTGTCCCTGCCCTGCCTGCTTTTAACCTGCAAAAGGCTGTATCCACATCAATCCGCGATTTTAAAAGGGATTACTGGACCGGCACCGTTTATACCACCAACCGCCGTGTATGGGAATACGATGAGAATTTTAAAGAGCACCTGCGCAGGACCAGGAGCATGGCCATCGACATGGAAACAGCAACCATATTCATTGTTGGCTTCCAGAATGAGATCCCTTCCGGAGCCCTCCTGCTCGTTTCTGATCAACCCATGATCTCCAGTGGCATAAAAACCGAAAAGAGCGATGAAGAAGTCACAGAGAAGTTTCTCGAAGACCACCTGCATATCGGCCTCGGCTCCCTGAAAATGCTCGAAAACAAAGGACTTACCGTAAAGCACCTTTATTTCGATTATAACGAAGATCTCGACGGCATATGAAATTCGAGCAAATCCTGACCGATCTGAGGAATAAGATTTACAAACCCGTGTACTTTCTTCATGGTGAAGAGGAGTACTTCATCGATATTATTACCGATTATATTGCAGAGAATGTTCTTGCCGAAGCCGACAAAGAATTTAACCAGACCATTTTGTATGGCAAAGATGTAGACGTCGGGAGTATCATCGACACTGCCCGCCGCTATCCTATGATGTCGAATTACCAGGTGGTGATCGTGAAGGAAGCCCAGGTGATCCGCGACTTAGATGAGCTTGCCGCATATTTCGCCAAGCCTGTGGAATCTACCATCCTCGTGGTATGTCATAAGCACAAGTCCTACGATAGCCGTAAGGTTCTTGCCAAGAGAGCAGATAAAACAGGGGTTAATTTTGCATCCGCCAGGTTATACGAAAACAAGATCCCTGCCTGGATTAATGAACAGCTGAAGGCAGAAGGCTATTCTATCAGCCCTGAAGCAGCACGCCTGCTCACTGCCAGCCTGGGTACCGACCTGAGCAAGATCAGGAATGAGATCGGCAAACTTATCCTGAACCTTAAGCCAGGACAGCTTATCAATGAAGACATCATAGAAGAAAATATTGGGATCAGTAAAGAGTTCAATATCTTCGAACTTCAGAAGGCCATGGGTGAAGGGGATATTTATAAGGTCAACCTCATATGCAGGCATTTTGCCGCAAACCCAAAGACCAATCCTTTCGTGCTCACTATCACACTTTTGTACCAGTTCTTTATTAAGATCCTCATATTCCATTCCCTGAAGGACAAATCAAACAACCAGAGCGTGGGTGCTGAACTGGGTATGCATCATTTTTTCGTAAAGGAATACCGAACTGCTGCCAGGAGATTTAAACCCGGTCACATACTCAAATGCATTAGCTTACTACGGGAATATGATATGAAGTTTAAGGGTGTCAGCAATAATACAACCAACGAAGGAGAGCTCCTGAAGGAGATGATCTTTAAAATGATGCACTAGGCAGATTATACTACAGAATTCATATATTTAAGTAAATTTTAATGTTATGATAAGAATAATAAAAGCAGCTGTTCTGCTCATCTTTATATTGACCACTTATGAGTCGAATGCCCAATCCTATATTGGCGTTTTCGGTGGGTTGAACAGCAGTAAGCTTGCGGGTGATGTTCCCTCAAAAGCAAAATATAAAGGCCTCATGGGTGCCAATGTAGGTGCTTATGTTGACATTAAACTTGCTAAGATCGTCTGGATCAGCCTTCAGCCTTCCTACTCTCAGGAAGGAACGAAGATCTCCTATACAGTGAGAGGCCAAATTGATCCAGTCGACAGCGTACGGATCCGTATGAATTATTTTTCATTGCCATTGCTGGTAAAAGTATCGAGCACCAATGGGCGCTTTTATGCATTGGGAGGCATTGAGACAGCCTTCATGCTCAGTAATAACATATCCAGTAATGGGATTTCTCAGGAGACGGACATCGAAATTAGCGATATAAATATTGCCGTTCATTTCGGTGCCGGGATCCGGATCCCGATCGGGCTGCCCCGATTATTTGTTGAATTGAGGTACACACAAGGCCTGATCGACCTTACCGACGAACCTGTTGATAAAAGTTATATCCCAAGGGTTAAGACCGTAGGTTTTAAAGTGCTTGCAGGTATCGAGATCCCATTAAGTAGAAATAAACAATAATTTGTCATGAAAAAGCTGCTCTCTATAATCATCGTTCTATTATTCTGTTTCAGTACAGGCTACTCGCAAACGACACATACTGATCCTGAATCGAAGTTCCCAAAGCTTGGCGGCCACACTTTCCCAAGCCTGAGCCATTTTAAAAGCTCTTTCGTGACCACAAGTTTACAGGCAAACCTGGGTTTTGGAATTACATCGCCCCTGAAAATTAACGGTTTAACAATAGGAGAACATGAGATATTCGCTTTTGAAGGACAACTCATCTTTTTGAACGTGGCTGTACAATATCAGCAAAGGTTCAATCCCTGGCTGGCATTATTCTTGTCTTTCAATGTATCGGGTCGAATGGGTACTGATATGTCAATGATACTGGCCGATGGTGTCAATACCATAGGCGGTGGAGACATTGGATGGTTGATCAGGATATATCAAAATAAGAAGTTCAACCTGTCCGGGACACTAAAGATCACCAATGTTACAGGTAATTTCATCAACGTTTCCGACTACTTTGAAGATGTTATCAATGATGTACCTGATCCAAGTGTTTCAAAGAAGATCCCATCAATGAGTGCGGGGATCGGGCTCCAGGGGGCTTATGCATTCAGTCCGGTATTTGGCATGCAGTTTAATGCCGAATATGCCATTGGCGAATCATTCGATCGTGAAGGATCAACGGGATATTATTCAGGGGGCTTGATGGGTGATGCCGACTTCATGCCAACCTACAAAGTTCCTATCGGGCTGGCCCTGGGATATTCATTATCATCGGCACCGGATATCGTTATGAGTGAAGGTGGAATTGCCCATATAATTAACGGAAAGCTCGGGTATACCGGCTCAAGCGATTATGAACTGGGGCTTCAATATTCCTATTATAAGCTGAAGCTCAAGAGCGCTGAAGAATCTGCGGGCATCACTTTGCTGGCGCTGGTCTTGAAACTATATTTCTAGGAAGCTGCTCTAAGTCTTTTTATTGAAGGTCGTTGCACTGGCCTGGTCCGTGGGCATGATCACCACATCATTTATATTTGCACGGGGTGGAAGGCTGCTTGCAAAATGGACCACTTCGGCTACATCCTCCGGTAGCAAGGGGTCATAACCTTCATATACCCTTGAAGCTCTCTCATCATCCCCTTTAAAGCGTACATTGCTGAACTCCGTTTCAACTGCTCCCGGAGCTACCTGGGTCACCCGGATGCCTTCTTTCAGCAGATCCAGGCGCATACCTTTTGTAATGGCATCAACAGCATGTTTGGTGGCGCTGTAAACATTGCCTTTAGGGTATACTTCCTTGCCGGCAATGGATCCAATATTTATAATATGCCCGGAGGTATTTTCAATCATCAAATTTGCAACTGCCTTGCCTACATACAAGAGCCCTTTGATGTTTGTATCGATCATGGTATCCCAATCCTCTTCCAGGCCATCATAGAAGGGTGACAATCCTAATGCCAGGCCAGCGTTATTCACCAGCACATCAATCTTTTTCCATTCATCCGGCAGCCCGGAAATGGCATTCTTAACCTGCTCCTTGTCCCTGACATCAAGTTCCAGTACATGGACTTCGACATTATGATCTGCTTTAAGGATCATCGCTATATCCTGCAGGCGATCTGCTCTACGACCCGCGATGATCAGTTTATGGTCTTCCTTCGCAAATTTAAATGCACATGCTTTGCCGATACCTGAAGTGGCACCGGTAATTAAGACGATCCTGCTCATAGGTTTTTACTTTTTGTTTTCGATCCAATTCCTTGCATTCACAAAAGCCTCTATCCAGGGCGAAACTTCATCGCCGGGCCTGTCTTCAGGGTAATAAGCCCATTGCCAGGGGAAGATAGCACGTTCGAGGTGGGGCATCATTGCCAGGTGTCGTCCATCATTTGAACAGATAGCGGCAGCATTGAAGTCGGATCCGTTGGGATTACCCGGATAAGCTTCATAAGTATATTTGGCGGGGATGCTGTACTTATCACGATAATACGGGAAACAGAAACGTCCTTCACCATGGGCCACCCAGATGCCCAGGCGGGAGCCTGACAGGCTGCTGAGCATGATGGATTCATTATCTTCAATATTCACGTTCAGGAATGCCGACTCAAATTTAGCGGACTTGTTCAGCCTCATTTTAGGTTTCTCGGGATGTTCAGGATAAACCAGCCCGAGTTCTACCATCAATTGGCAGCCATTGCAAATTCCCAGGCTAAGCGTATCGCTCCTGGCATAGAAAATATCGAGGGTCTCCTTTGCTTTGGGATTGAAGAGGAAAGCCCCTGCCCATCCTTTAGCTGATCCCAAAACATCAGAGTTAGAGAATCCACCCACGAAAACGATGAAGTTCACATCATCAAGGGTTTCTTCGCCCGAGATGAGATCAGTCATGTGCACGTCTTTCACATCCAAGCCGGCCAGGTACATGGAATAGGCCATTTCCCTGTCGCCGTTTACTCCTTTTTCACGTATAATAGCTGCCTTCACACCACTTCTGTCTTTGCGATCGGGATCGATCCCGTACTGCTTAAAGCTGCCATCAAATTTCTTTGTAAAGCTAAACCTGAGATCCTGTTTAAAATAATTATTGAACCTCAGCTTAGCCAGTCCTTCTTCAGTTTGCAGCTTATCAAAAAGATAGGATGTCTTATACCATGCCTTTCTGTAGGCGTTGATGCCCAGGGCGTAGGTATTATCAGCATGCTTAATGTTGACCTTGAGTTGCTTGATGGTTTTTCCAAGCAGGTGATAATCGATCCCATTCTTGTTAAGCAATACACTTACCGCATCGGCATTTTTCACCTGTACGACTACTCCTGGATTCTCACTGAAAAGCAATTTTATCAGATCCTTTTCCCCTATTCCGTTCAGGTCAAGTTCCATGCCCATATCATTTACCGGGAAGGCCATTTCGAGCAGGGTGGTAATCAGCCCTCCTGCAGAAATATCATGTCCGGCCAGGATGAGGTCATTGTTGACGCATTCCTGAATAGCATTAAAGGCCTTTGCAAAATAAGCAGGGTCTTTTACAGTAGGTGTCGTAGCACCCAGTTTATTGATCAATTGCGAAAAGCTGCTTCCTCCGAGGCAATAATCATCTTTAGAAAAATCGATGTAGATGATAGAAGCATCATATTGCAGCGCCAGGAATGGACTGACTGTCTTTTTCAGATCGCTGCACTCACCCATGGCAGAAATGATCACCGTACCGGGAGCGTATACTTTTTTCCCGTCGGGGTATTTCTGAGTCATGGAAAGCGAGTCCTTTCCTGTCGGGATATTAATGCCAAGTTCAATGGCAAAATCACTTACAGCTTTCACTGCCTTGTACAGGCGTGCATCTTCACCTTCATTTTTAGCAGGCCACATCCAGTTTGCGCTTAGAGAGATCCCTCTCAGCCCATCCTGTATCGGTGCCCATACTATATTTGTCAAGGATTCGGCAATGGCCAATACCGATCCATTTTCTGCCGATACCAGTCCGGCAACAGGAGCATGGCCGATAGCCGTTGCAATACCCTTGGTTCCTTTATAGTCGAGGGCAGCTACACCCACATCATTGAGTGGAAGTTGTATGGGGCCGGTGCATTGTTGCTTAGCCACACGGCCGGTCACTGAGCGGTCTACTTTATTGGTGAGCCAGTCTTTGCAGGCCACGGCTTCGATCTGCAAAAGATCTCTCAGGTATTCCTCAAACTTTGTAGGATTATATTCAGGCACCGGAAAAGAATGTGGTGCCGTTTTATCATCCATAACAGTTTTTGGGGGCTTCCCGAACAGGTATTTCAAATCCAGGTCGATGGGGTTCTTGTCCTCGTCCTCAAATACGAATTTCATGTCGCCGGTCACCTCGCCCACCTTATATATAGGGGCACGTTCGCGTTCTGAGATATCCTCCAGCCAGTCAACATCCTGCCTCTTAATGATCAGCCCCATGCGTTCCTGTGATTCATTGCCCACGATCTCCTTAGCTGAGAGTGTCGGGTCGCCAACAGGCAGTTTACCGAGTTGGATCTTTCCGCCTGTTTCTTCAACCAGCTCAGACAAGGAGTTGAGATGACCTCCTGCTCCATGATCATGGATAGAGATGATGGGATTTTGTGTGCTTTCAGAGGCTGCCCTGATCACGTTGGCCACCCTTTTTTGCATTTCCGGGTTAGCACGTTGAACAGCATTTAGTTCTATGGCATTTTCAAACTCACCGGTATCTACGGAAGAAACAGCGCCACCGCCCATTCCGATGCGGTAGTTGTCGCCACCCAGCACTACGATGATATCGCCGGCTTCAGGCACATCTTTTCCGCTGTCGTCTTTCTTTCCGTATCCAACCCCACCGGCCTGCATGATCACTTTATCATATCCGAATGATTTTTCATCTCCATTATGCTCGAAAGTGAGCAGGCTTCCGCATATCAGCGGTTGCCCGAACTTATTTCCAAAATCACTGGCTCCATTGGAGGCTTTGATAAGGATCTCGGCAGGTGTCTGGTACAGCCATGGGCGAGCCTTCGTAAAGGATTCCCATTTGCGTTTGTCTTCCAGCCTGGGATAGGAAGTCATATAAACAGCCGTTCCTACCAGCGGGATGCTGGCTTTCCCTCCCGCCATGCGGTCGCGAATCTCGCCTCCTGTTCCGGTGGAAGCTCCGTTAAAAGGTTCTACTGTAGTTGGGAAATTATGTGTTTCCGCTTTGAGCGACAAAACGGTATTGATATTTCTTACTTCAAAAAAGTCAGCCTTATCCTGTGAAGCAGGAGCAAATTGCTCTGCCATCGGTCCGAGAACAAAGGCCACATTGTCCTTATAGGCAGATACCAGTTTGTTCGGGTTGACTTTCGATGTTTTTTTGATCAGGGCGAAGAGGGATTCCTTCATTTCCTTACCATCGATGATGAAGGTGCCATTAAAGATCTTGTGACGGCAATGCTCAGAGTTTACCTGTGCAAAGCCATAAACTTCACTGTCAGTAAGCTTCCTTCCGATCTTTCCGCTGACCTCATCGAGGTATTTTACCTCATCTTCGCTCAGTGCCAGTCCTTCGTCCTCATTGTAAGCTTGAATATCATGGATGGAAGTAACAGCTTCGGGCTTGATGTCAATACTGAACAGGGCCTGATCAAGGTCTGAATAGCGCGTCTGAAGCATGGGATCGAAACCTTCGTCAGGATCATCGGTCTGTACATATTCCTCCATCCTTTCGATGCCGTGTATCCCCATATTTTTTGTGATCTCCACCGCGTTGGTACTCCATGGTGTGATCATTTCCTTGCGGGGACCGATAAATGTGCCGGGAAGCTTCTTGCCGGGGACAGGCTCGCATTCACCAAACAGCCAGCATAACTTCTCCTTATCTGAAGAGGAGAGGGGGTCTTTTACTTGTAATGCGTAAAACGATTTGGGCGTAATCTGGTAAAAAAGGATCATGCGGGATCTGTTTTTAATGTTTTACACAATTGGTATTTCGATGCAAAATTATAAATAATTACAAGGCAAAAAACCAGAGATTTTTTTAGGTTTTCATTGAATTATTAACATAAATCGGGTACAGGGTGCAAGGGACAGGGTTCAAGGTGGGTGTTGGATGTAAAAGAGATTTGAGATATGCAACCTGAAGCAAATTTAAACATATTAAATACTAAGCAAATAATCGAAAGAGAGTATCTAAGATTTCAATATCCTGATATAACTGATTCAACCGATTTAACTGATTTAACT
This sequence comes from Bacteroidota bacterium, assembly GCA_003648575.1. The sequence continues at coordinate 591 of QMPN01000056.1, read as the reverse complement.
AACTAAACATCCTTACTGGAAACACCAAATTTCTCATCCTTTTCGATATTTCCATAGGGCTCTACGTGGACGATCACGTCATACACATCCTTGATGTTTTTCTGGACCACCTGTTCCACTTCCTGGGAGATATCGTGTGCCTGGGTAACAGTTTTCGAGCCATCCACTTCTATATGGACCTCTATCACGAACTTATTTCCCGACTTACGGATACGGGCGCCATGAGGATTGTATGCACCCTTAACATCATTGATCAGCTTAAATACTTTTTTATAGATTTCAGGGTTGTCGAGGCCATCCATGAGGTCGCGGTTCGATTGGAAGAATATCCTGACAGCCGTTGCCATGATCCATATCGAAACGACCAGTGCAGTGATGGTATCGATAATTGGCATTTCCAATGCCACAGTGAATATGAGTCCGGTAAGCACTGCCACTGAGATCAACATATCGCTTTGCATATTGCGTGCGTTTGCAATCAGCATGGACGATCCGGTCGACTTCCCTACCTTGAACTGATAGAGGGCCAGCAACAACTTACCCACGATAGAGGCAATGATCACCCAGATGGCGAAGAGTGATGGTACTTCT
>QMPN01000055.1 GCA_003648575.1 Bacteroidota bacterium | reverse complement strand
TTCCAGGGAGGAAGGGGAATATGCCCTGTAGGATACCATATTCCCGATGATAGTGAGTGGAAGGAACTTGAAGGGTACATCGATAGCCAGTATGAGGTTGGCAACCCGCTATGGGAAAACGAAGGCTGGAGAGGGCTTGATGCAGGAAAACGTATGAAAGCACTTCTGACCTGGATCCCGGGCGGGAATGGAAATAATTTGTTTGGCTTCAAAGTCCTGGCTGCCGGATATTGGGAAACCGGTTTTTCCTATACTGCAATGGGGGAGGAAGCACAATTCTGGGGTTCTTCACACGATAGCGGACAGAACGCTATCAAGCGGGCATTAAAATATGATCAGGATGGAGTATCCAGATCATATCACTGGGATGAAGCCGCTTTTTCGGTACGTTGTATTCGGGATTAACGCCAGAGGGTTCTGGCTGTAAAAGAGGCCTTTGCAACTCCTTTGTTAAACAAATAGTGCAGGTAATTCTTCTCGGTTTCTACTTCTTTGAGCATACCCTTTGGCATCCACATCAGCCGTACGTACGATGAATTTCTTGCTATACCTTGTATATGGCTGGATCATTGAAAATCGTTTTGAGATTGCAAACTCAGTAATATTTATTCATCCAAATTTAACTCAACACTCAGCACTCAAAACTGAAAAGGTTTATCTTTGTAAAAAAAGCAACTATGAATAGATTCCTTATCATTTTCCTCCTGATAGGCCTGGTTTCCTGCGAAACTGAAAAAAAAGAACCTTCAGGTCCTGTTATCGCTGTAAGTGTTGTTCCTCAGGTGTACCTGGTTAAGAGCATAATAGATACACTGGCCGATGTTGTGGTAATGGTGCCTCCCGGTGCCAGCCCGGCTACCTGGGAAGCTACTCCCTCAGATATGAAATCCCTTGGAGATGCATTAGTCTACTTGAGGATAGGACACATTGGCTTTGAACAGGCATGGATTTCCAATATCATGGATATTAATCCGGACTTAAGAATTGTTGATCTTTCTGCTAATCTGCCTCTAAGAGGCATCGATTATAAACATGGCGATCATTCGCATCGAGGAGTTGATCCCCATACATGGATGTCGCCGGCGAATATGGAGGTGATGGCCAGGCGTATTTTTGGTGAGATGGAGAAATTATTCCCGGAAAATAAGCCTCAATTAAGAAGAAACTATTCAAAATTGATGGTCGAGATCAAAGGTGCAAACAACTTTGCTTCGAGGGAGCTTGCCGGACACAAGGGAGAAAGCTTCCTTATCTTTCATCCTTCGCTGGGATACTATGCAGATGCATACGAGCTGACCCAGATGAGCATTGAATATGAAGGTAAAGAGCCATCTCCAGCCCATATGAAAGAGGTTATTGATCAGGCCAGGGCTGCCGGCATCAAGACTATATTCGTTCAGAAAGAATTTGATATGCGTAATGCAGAGATCATTGCAGAAGAAATCGGTGCAAATGTTGTGCAGATCGACCCGCTATCAATCGACTGGCCGGCAGAAATGAAAAGAATAACCCTCAGTCTGAAGTCTTCTTTCGACAATGAGTGATCTCCTCCTCAAAATAGAAAACGCCAGCGTCAGTTTTGACGGTGTCTCTATATTGCAGGATATCAACCTTGAGGTCAGGAAGAGTGATTTTATAGGAGTAATTGGTCCCAACGGAGGTGGAAAAACTACCCTTGTAAAGCTCATGCTGGGCTTGCTCAGACCGGATAAAGGAAAGATCATTTATCACCTGTCGCATGATACAGGAAATACCAAGATCGGATACCTTCCGCAGGTACATTCTTTCGATAAGAAATTTCCAATCACTGTGCAGGATGTTATCCTTTCAGGACTGCCATCTACACATAAATTTGTTTCAAAGCATACAGGGGATGAAAAAGAAAAGGCAGTTTATTGGATGGACCGGCTGGGGATCTCCTCCTTAAGCCGCAAGCCCATCGGAAACCTTTCGGGAGGGGAGATGCAGCGTGTATTCCTGTGCAGGTCGCTTATATCAGAACCTGAGCTGCTCATTCTGGATGAACCGGATACCTATGTCGATAATTTGTTTGAAAAGGAGTTGTATGAAGAACTTAAGGAGCTGAACCATAAAATGGCGGTGTTCCTCGTTTCGCATGATGTAGGTACCATCACCTCATATATAAAAAGCATTGCATGTGTAAATAAACACTTGCACCATCATCCGTCGAATATTATTACTAATAAGCAACTTGCTTCTTATAACTGCCCGGTACAAATCATCACACATGGGGATGTACCTCATACCGTGCTGGGAAAACATGATCATAAGCACGATCACGAACACCAACATTGATGCATGAACTACTGTCATATGACTTTTTCAGGAACGCAATGCTTGCAGCAATGCTTGCAGCGGTCAGTTGCGGCATCATGGGCACATATATTGTCTCAAAACGAATTGTTTTTATCAGTGGAGGGATCACCCACGCCTCTTTCGGTGGCATAGGACTGGGATATTATTTTGGTATCAATCCCATCCTGGGAGCTGCAATATTTGCTGTATTCTCAGCTTTAGGTATTGAATATTCTTCCAGGCGGACTGAGATCAGGGAAGATTCAGCCATTGCTATCTTATGGGCACTGGGAATGGCGGTTGGTGTGATCTTCGTATTTATGACACCGGGCTATGCACCCAATCTGATGTCATACCTCTTTGGAAATATCCTGACGGTGAACACATCAGACCTGTATATGCTTCTGGTCCTGTGCATTGTGATAATCATCTTTTTCACCCTTCAGTTCAAGCATATCCTTTATATTGCCTTCGACGAAGAGTTTGCCCGCGCCAGGAGGCTACCCGTAAATATGATCAAATATGTAATGATCAGCCTGGTGGCCCTTACAATTGTATTCAATATCCGCGTGGTCGGGATCATACTGGTGATCTCATTGCTGACCATACCACAAACTATCGCCAACATGTTTGTGAAGCGCTTTTTCAATATCATGATATTCTCGGTGCTGATCGCCCTGCTGGGAACCATCTCAGGACTCATACTTTCTTATCTTTTCGACATCCCCTCCGGGGCCGCGATCATCTTTTTCCTGGTGAGCCTTTTCTTTGTTGCAAGAATAATGAAATGGATCATCCTCAAAACATCCAGCATCTAGTATCCAGTATCCAGCATCTATTTGAAATAGAATACCGCTCCCAGGCTAATAGTTGAATAATCAAAATCCTGCAAGCCCTGCTGGAATGCAAGCTTAAAATGCGTTTTGGGGAGCTTATAGATAACATTGGCACGAAACACCATGGGGGCGTCACCGTTGCCAATATATCCCTTATAACCGCCGTATTTGGCATTGCACTCGAACTTTTGATTGAAGAGCGATAATCCAAGCCCATATAAGAAAGCATCATTCTGCCGCCAGTCGTCGCGGTTGGTCTGCCACACATAAAAACCAAGCATAGCGTAAGGCCGCAGGGATACTTTTTTGTCTGAGAAAAATGTTTTCCCTGCAGAGAGATCAAAATAATAACCGGGAGCATCTGTATAACGTGCTCCGCCAAGGTTTCCGCCGCTGGCCGTACGCATGGTGATCCCCAGCAAAAGGTCGGGCCAGCTCTTATGGCCTTTTACGATTTGTATCAGGGTTCCGAAATACAGGTCTCCGACAGCATATCCTTCACCATCCTTGTCGCGTGATACCCGCTCATCACGTGTGAGAGTATCCATTTTGTAAAACTCTACAGGCACTGCATAAATCTCCAGGGCAAGGCGACCTTCCCAGAAGGGATATTTCAGTTTAAAGAAAAGATTCTGCGTATTATCTCCCTTACTGAAATGCAGGTCGGCCCTTGTTTCAAGGCTTATCCTGTCTTCGATCAGGGCATTGCGAATTTCAGGTACCGGCAGTGCATTAGGACCAAAGTATTTAGGTGCATACTTCAGGTAATACATCCAGTTGGTAACACCATCCCAGTTGTGCTTATTGTTCCACCAGCTATAGCCTTCATCCTGGGCAAATAAGCCAATACAAGATGAAGACAGCAAGATAAAAATAATAAAGCGGGTGAGAACTTTCAGCATATCGAATACTATTGCTTCACAAATTTAGCATAGTAATGTTTTAGCCCATCACTCAGCTGTATGAAATAAATACCTGCTGGTACATTTCCTAAATCAATTTCATGCACAGCTACCTCATTCAGTTTGACTGTTTTTATAAGCTTTCCTGATACTCCTGTTATGTTGTAGTATGCATCGGCTGATTCTACGTCATATTTCAGTTTTATTCGTTCTCCTGCAGGATTTGGATATATTTCAAGGGCATGTGGTCCAAGCCCTTCATGATCATAAATTCCAAGAGTATTTGAAAATTTAAGCGTGGTACAAAACTGCCCTGCCTGTTCAATTGATGATCCGGTAACAATGACATTATCCTCATGGTCCAGAACGATGTCATAAGCAACATCCTCACCGTTCCCAAAGCCATTGTAATGGGCTGCCCACATCTCTTCGCCATTGCTGTTTACTTTAAGGATAAGGTAATCAGACATAGTGCCGATACCGCCGGCAGTACCGCACAGGTAAGTATACTCATCTTTTGTAACGAGACTGGTGAAAGCATCACTCCCGTCGCCGGTGCCGTTATAGGTCTTCTCATAAAGCAATCCCCCAGTTGGGGAGATCTTTGCATAATATGCATCAATAGCACCATCTCTGTACAAGCCTCCTATGATAATATTACCTGCGGCATCCAAAGCTCCGTCATAAAGTATTACATAGTCATTGGGGCTGGTAAATATTTGTGTCCAGATCAAATTGCCAGCGGTGACTCTGATCAGAAATCCTGCAAAGTCCGTTCCTGTATTGCTAATAATACCGCCAATAAACAGGTTATCGCTAGCGTCAAGTAAGGCAAATTGCGGGATACATTCACTGTACCCTGACCCAGCGAAACTGGTTTCAAATTCGGAGACAAGGTTACCGTTTTCATCATATTTGACCATGAAGAGATCAATAGTTTGCAGCATAGTATTTGCGAATACACCTGTTGCGAAGACCTCCCCGGATGCATTCACATTGACCTTCATTCCCATATATTTGTTCGGGTTTGAACCATAGTGCTGTACCCATTGTGGTGAACCTGCAGGTGAATATTTTATAGTGAGTGCATAGCGGTCACTGGCATCATTTGCTTCACCTGTGACATAGGTATAGTTGTTTTCATCAACATAAATATCCCAAAACTCATCGGTATCATCCATATAATTGTAATAGTGGGTATAATGCTCTGTTCCGTCCGGCTCATAAGCATGTATAAGTCCATCTGTTTTTGTCATGGTTTGATAGCTGCTTCCTGCCAGAAATGACCTCCCTTCATTATCAACTACCATATTATGGAATGAACTGGTATTGTCATCCCCGATGATGAATTGTATAGCACCTGCCTGATCATATTTGATCACATACATTTTGCCCGTTCCTTTGGCGCCTGTAAAAACGTTATTATAAGCATCAGTATTAATAAAAGACCCGGTATACAGACCGTTAAAATCCTCACTATTAGACCATAGCAATTCCTGGGATTGGGTTAAGCCTGTCATAAACAATGCAAGAATTGCATAAAGAAGAAGTTCTTTCATAATCGTATTTCTTAATGTTTAACAAACTTAGCATTGAAACGCTTCGATCCATCTTGAATGCTGAGCAGATAAATGCCATTGGAATACTTTGCAATATCGATTCCCTGATTCGAATTGTTTAATATCCCCGTACTTAAAATTCTGCCGCTAATATCACTGATAGTGTATTCTGCATCCCTGTTGTCAGGAAGATAATCAATGTAAAGCATTGCATTGGCAGGGTTGGGATAGACCTGGAGGGTTTTAATTCCGGAAATATCATCCTCCTGAATACCCAGGGAATTTGAATATTTTATGGTGGTACAATGCTGTCCGCCCTGTTCGGCCGATGTACCTGTTACGATTACATTATCTTCATTATCCAATGCGATATCATATACTACATCATTTTGATATTGAGAGCCATTATAATGCGTTTCCCACATTATTTCGCCATCTGCATTGGCTTTAAGTATCAGGTAATCCCAGAGGGTTCCAATTCTAGTGGTTATCCCGCTCAGATATATAAACTCATCTTTTGTAATAACCCTTAAGAAAGCATCCATATCGTTGCCAATCCCGTTGTAGGTTTTTTCGAAAATAAAATCACCAGCCGGGGACATCCTGGCATAATATGCATCCCTGGGATCGTGATATCCTCCTGCTATAATGATATTGCCTTCGAAATCAAATGCGGCATCCTCGATTGACATTCCGTTGTTCGGGCCGGTGATGATTTTTGTCCACATCAAATTTCCATCATCGAGTTTAATCACAAATCCTGCATAGTCCAGGTTAGTAGCGAGACGGCCACCAACATACATATTTCCACCATCATCAAGTAATATAAATTTGGGGATGCATTCTGTATATCCCCCGATATTGAAGTGAATATCAAGAAGAAGGTTGCCGCTTGCATCGTATTTGAGCACAAAGACGTCAGTAGTCTGCGTGCTGTTTAGCAATACGGTACCCGTTACATAGACATCTCCTGATGAGCTCACTTTCAACTTTTTTCCCTTGTATCTGTCCAGTGTTGTACCATAGTGTTGTATCCATTGAGGAGCACCTGAGGGTGAATACTTTATGGTCAGGGCATAGGTCTCAATGGCATCACGGGCTGCACCTGTGATGTACGCATAATTGTTGTCATCAACAAAAAGATCCTGGAACTCATCAGTTTTATCAGCAAAATTGTAATATTGATTATAAATTGCTGTTCCATTGGATTCATAGGCAAGTAAGGCCCCATCCTTGCCGTTTGGGATTTGATCGCGTCCACCCGCGAGGAATGATTTTCCATCAGGTGTCACGGTCATGCCGCAGAAATACCTTGCAGTGTCGACGCCGGCAATAAATTGCGACATGCCATTCTGATCATATTTGATCACGTATAATCCTGTGTTTCCGGTGGCACCAACATAAACATTGTCGTTCGCATCAAGACCCAAAAACACTCCTCCCAGAATGTCGTTCACATTTTCACTACGTATCCATAATATATCCTGAGAATAAGCAATTCCTGTCATGAACATGGCAAGAAATAAAGCAGAAAAGATCTTTTTCATAGCGCAATTGGTTTATATTCAGCTATAAATATACAAATATTCTCTCTTCTTAACAAGCAGAGCTATACGGAAAGTGCCAGCTGGCAAACAAGTGCAGGAACTCAGATACCGGAAAGACGAAATTGATTTCTAAAATAACTTATGACTTCTGACTTCAAAGTTCAGACTTCAGAATGTATCCGCTTCCATGAACAGTTGCGATCTCCACACTGGGATCATCTTTCAGGTATTTTCTAAGCTTGCTCATGAATACATCCATGCTCCTTGTGGTAAAGTAACTTTCCTCGCCCCAAATGCTGTTCAGGGCCTCTTCCCGGGGAAGAACCTTATTCATATGTGTGCACAGCATCCTGAGGAGTTCTGATTCTTTGGGAGATAGCTTTTGCTCCTGATCATCATGCCTTATGATCCTCAGGGCAGCATTGAAGCTATACATGCCTATCGTGAACTCATCCCGTTCCGGTGAGGCCTTTAACAAGGTGTTTCTCTTAAGAATGGCTCTTATCTTCATAAGCAACACCTCCGAATCGAAAGGCTTGGTGATATAATCATCCGCACCTATACGGAAGCCTTCCATAATGTCTTTCTTCAGGGTTTTGGCTGTGAGGAAGATGATGGGAATATGCTCATTCTTTTTCCGGATCCCGGCAGCAATGGTAAAGCCATCTACATGTGGAAGCATCACATCGAGAATACATAAGTCGAAATTCTGAGCATTAAAAACATCCATAGCCAGGGCACCATCGTCGACCCACTCCACCTCATAATCATATATGCTGAGGTACGACTTCATGACAGCACCGAAGTTCTTGTCATCCTCTACCATGAATATTTTCAGTTTTCTGTTCATCTCTTCGGGATCAGTATCTTAAAGGTACTTCCTTTTCCGGGCTCACTCTTCACGCTGATGCTGCCCTTAACGGCATCCACAATGGCTTTTACGTAACTCAACCCAAGCCCAAACCCTTTAATGTTATGTATGTTTCCGCTTGTTTTACGGTAAAACTTTTCGAAGATCTTTTGTTGTACCTCCTTGCTCATGCCCATTCCATGATCCTGCACACTAACGGAGATGCCCTTAGCTGTATCCTTTGTCACTATCAGAATGTCCGGATCATTTTCTGAATATTTAATGGCATTATCAAGGAGGTTCAGTATAGCATTGGTGAAATGGTCAGGGTCTATTTCAAAAACACTGTTTTCTGCCTCAGCTTTGATCTCTATACTACCATTTCTTTCTTTCAGTAGAAGGCCGGCCTTGGAAACAGCCCCAACGATCAGTTCATGAATGTCGGAGTCGATGCAATTAAACTCGAGCTCGTGTTTATCCAGCAATGACATGCGTAAAACACTTTCCACCTGGTTATTCATGCGGATGCTCTCTTCCTTGATTATATCGGTATAGTATCTGACCTCTTTTTCCTCTTTAATGATCTTAGGACTATTGATCGAATCTACAGCCAGGGAGATAGTAGCTATCGGGGTTTTAAACTCATGTGTCATATTATTGATGAAATCCGATTTGATATCGGATAGCTTTTTCTGCCTCAGTATCATGAATATGGTGATGGCAAAAGTGATAAGTATAATCACGGTAAGCAGGAGTGAGCCAGCCAGTGTCCATGCCATGGATTTAAGCAGGTGAATATTCCGTCCCGGAAATTGCAGAAGCAGAAAATTTGACTCCCCCAGCAGCTCATTTGGGAAAATCCTGACTGCATATTTTTTGTCGAGGTCATTCGTGTTAAATCCAGTGCTCGTGACCGGGAAGGCTTTTACACTATCCAATTTCATTACGGCAAATTCAAATGGGGCGAGTATGCCTTTATTGAAGAGCTCGTCTGACAATACCCGAAAAAGAACATCTGCATCAACCCTTTCCTCAATGGGAACAGGTGTGGTCTCGATCTCATAGGCCATCCTTACAAAGGCCTCATTCAAATTCTGCGCCCTTTTTATAATGATATACTGGTCTTCAGGCCCTTTGATCATTGTATCTCCACCCTCACCTATAAATACGATGTCGTGCGTAATGAATTTGCTGATGCTGTCGACATCCACCTCAGTTTTTAATCTTGAGACCGTATGCCGCAGACCGTCGATCCTTACCTCATGTTTATATTCGACCAGTTCAACCTCATCGTCTCCGGTCCATACGCTCACTACATAGTCAGCATCTTCAGCATGCTCGTATGCATAACCGAATGAAGCTGAATGGGAGGAGTCTATATTGATATAATAGTTATGCTCGCTTGTGTCCGAGTATACATTCGTCATTCCTGCCTTATCGAAGCTTGTGATCTTCTCATTCAGCAAAAGGATGTTCTCATGCGACTCAAGCTTATCAGCGGTTTCCCTCAGTGCCACATTCACGGTCTTGTTGAAATGCTCTTCACGTATACTGATTGCATTCCTGATCCAGAACAGCTGCAGCAGGATGATCCCTGCAAGAGAGGCTCCCATAAGTATGATCACGAAAATGAATAAACGCCTGTTCATGGGTTCAAAATTATTAAATAATGTATTGAAATTACTCACTTTAACCTTTCCTTAACCTTTTTTAACTTCATTTTAACTGCTCGTTACCAGCACATTATTAGTTTTGCTGAGTAATTGTTAAACAAAAAATCACACCATGAAAAAAAACAGACACATGAATCTAAAGGCGATTGTCCTGCTTATCGCAGCTAGTTTCACTTTCAGCCTGGCGAATGCCCAGGAGGTAAAAGAAGAGAAGACTGTAATGATCAAAATGGTCACAGAAGAGGATGGCAATATCAGCCTCGATACTACTATAATCCTTGATGAAGACTTTGACGGGGACTGGACAAGCGTGACCGATGATGAAGAATTGCTCAAGAAGCTGGAAGAATTGGATATAGACCTGGATCTGGATGGTACGCAAAAGGTTTATATGATCAAAGCTCCGGAAACAAGCAAAAAAGCTTATTTCTACTCCGTTGAAATCGATGACGAGGGTGAAGTTGTGGTGGAAGTTGAAGGAGGTTCATCCGGATCGCAAAATGTCTGGGTGAGTGAAGTTGACGGTGACAGCACGATTACTATTGTATTAAAATCAGAGGATTGCAAGCACAAAAACCATGACGGAGAGCACAAAATGGTCGTTTCAAAAACAATGAATGTTGAGGTTGAGACTGAAGATGGCGATACCGTAATCACTTATACCATTAAGACCGGGGGAGAAGAAGGGGAAGAAGATGTTATGATATGGCATAGCGATGATAATGAAGAGATCAGCTATGAGATCTTAATGAAGCAGATAGAAGGAGACAGTAGCAAAATTATTATTATGACCACCGGTAAGGCTGGAGAAGAAATAAAAGTAGTTAAGCATAAGGAAGTGATCATCATTACCGAGGAGGTAAAAGAGCACGATCATGACTGTGACCATGATCATGACAAGGACAAGAAAAAGAAAAAAAAGAAAGACGACGACTAATGGGATAAACCTCCCGCTCCACATATTTTTTTAAGCTTATGAAAAGCCATCTCAATGAGGTGGCTTCTTTTTTGTACCTTGTACCTTGTACCTAGTACTTAATACCATTCATCATGGACCGAAGATCATTTATTAAACGTGGAGCAGCTACCGGGGCTGCTGCATTCATCGGAACATCTCTCCTTGGACGGGAAGTCATGGCAGGAGCTATAAGTAAGGATGCAGACATTGCTGTTGTGAACGGGACCGATTCTTTCGAGAATACAAAAAAGGCGGTTGATGTACTCGGCGGCATGGGAAAATTTGTCCCAAAGGGATCAAAAGTAGGCTTGCTGGTGAATGCCGGCTTCGATCAAAAAGGCGCGTATGTCGACCCGGATATTACCCTCTCAGTGATGAAAATGTGTTTTGAAGCAGGGGCTGATGAAGTCCTGAGCGTTCAATACATTCATGATGTTTATTGGGAAAGGAGCCCTCGCTATGAAGAAATGAAAGATATGCTCGGGAAACTCTCCCAGGTGGAAAGCAATGATTTTCCTGCTGAATTCATTGAAGAAGACTGGAAAACACTTCCAGGCATCGAAGGTGCTGTTTCACTCAAGGATGTTGAAGTGGTCAAAGCCATGGATGAAGTTGATGTGTTGATCAATATTTTCATAGCCAAGCATCATGCCGGATCCATGTATACAGGCGCCTTGAAGAATACGATGGGATTCTGCACCAGGAAAACCAATGTATTTTTTCACCTGGGCTCAGGCGAACGCAACGACCCCGATTTTCTGGCACAGTGCATCGCAGATATCAACCTTCACAGGCAGCCCGATCTGATTATTGGCGACGCCACAGAGTTTATAACCACAAATGGCCCTGCAGGTCCTGGCGAGATGAGTAAACTGGATAAAGTTTTTGCTGGTACAAATCTGGTAGCCATGGATGCTCTTGGTGTTTCTTATAATGATGTAGCGGCCGAGGATGTTCCTACATTGCTTAAGGCAGAAACTGCCGGACTTGGATCCTATGATCTTGATGGCTTGAATATTGTGGAAATTTCCTAATGTTGTTACATCAGTTAAATCGGTTGAATCGGTAATTGGAATAAATAAGATGATTAGAAAAATTGTCATTTCGAAGGTAGTGAGAAATCGAATAGCTATACCAGCATTAGTTTTATTTATTGCACTCCTATGCACTACTATTACCTCTGCTCAGGAATCCCTTTATGATATCCTGCCGGATACTTCTTGCCCTGCAATTGAAATATCAGGCGAACCCGAACTCTTTGTGGGTGACGATCTTTTTAACCTTATCAATGGTGGAGCCGAATTGTATCACGAATTTGGCTTTATAGAGGTCCTTGCTGCCGGAATAAGCATATCCGACACGACTACTCTTAAGGTGGAGATCTACGATATGGGGAGCCCTGATGCTGCCTGGGGCATCTATTCCCTTACATACACCTCCAACGCAAAGCCGTTTATGTCAGGAGTTGCCGGGAGAAGAGGGGAGGGTTTTGCCCAGTTTATCAAAGGCAAATACATGATCTACATCTATTTTGATGAACTGGAAAGTGCTGAATTGCAATATGTGGCAGGATGCCTTCATAAAAAGATCGAAAATTCTTATCTCGCCCCCGGGCTGATGAAAGCTGTTCAGACAGGGAGGGCTGATCCGGAAAGAGCTATTTACTTTAAAGGAAACCTTGGCTTATCAAGCATCTATAGCTTCCATTACAAAGATGTTTTCGGCTACAAAGATGGCGCAGCAGCCATTTATCCCGATCTAAAAGTCTTTTTGCTCAGATATAATAATGAAGGGGAATGTATCGATAAGTACAAGGCTGCCAAGGAGTTCTTCACAAATAGCTCGAAGTATCATGACCAATTCATCCTGAGGGGCTCATTCCATATGAAAGACAGGAAAGAGCAGCAGATCGATTGCCATTTTGAGAACAGTTTTCTGATTGTTTTCATCTCTACCGGCGAACCAGAACTAAATAGTATTAGGGAAGTAATCGTACAGAGCATGCACGTTTCGGCAACAGGCAAAACCGGTAACCGGTAACCGGTAGCCGGTGACCGGTATCCGGAAAGTACAATTCTCTTTACTTCCACGAACAGATTTACTATCTTTACCCTCATACACCTAAAACAACTAAACATGAAACTGCTTAAAAAAATTGTCATCTGGCTGGTCGTACTGATCGCCCTTCTGGTAGTGGTAGCTTATCTGCTTCCGGGATCTTATCATGTTGAACGCTCAATATTGATAAAAACAGACAAAACTGTCGCTTATGATATGGTCTGTGATTTCGAAAAATGGGATCTATGGACACCCTGGTCAGCCGAATCCGACACTACGGCTGTGATCGAAAATATTGGAAATTGCGAAGTTGGAGCTGTCCAGAAATGGGATGGTGAAGAGATGGGTAAAGGGGAACTGAAGCTGATTGAACTGGATCCTGCAAACATGCTTAAATGGGAACTGGGCTTCGAAGGGATCAACGAAAAAATGATCATGGAAATGACATTTGAACAGGAAGGCGATGATATCCTTCTTAGCTGGACCGGAGATGGTGAGCTTGGATATAACCCCTTGTACCGCTATATGGGACTGATGATCGACTCCGACCTTGGCGCTGATTATGAGTTGGGTCTTCAGAACCTGAAAACCCTTTGTGAGTCACTTCCCGATTATCCAGGCATCAGCATTACCGAACTTGCTGCTGGTCCTGCCATATCGGTAAAGGACTCTGTAGCCATGGCTGATCTTGGGGTATTCATGGAAACCTATATGCCTCTGCTATATATGTATGCCATCCGCCAGGGAGGCAAAATGGCAGGACACCCTTACTCTATCTACTACAACTGGGATCCTGAAGGATTGATCCTTGTAGAGGTGGGCATCCCGCTGGAAGAGGCCATAGAGGGTGAAGATATGATCATGCCCGCTAATACACCGGGAGGACAGGCTGTAAAAGCAACATATCTTGGACCCTACGAAGAAATGGCTGTCGTTTATGAAGCTCTGGAACAATATATCAAAGTGATGAAGCTTGATGTAGTTGGCATGGCCTATGAGGTTTATGTTACCGACCCTGGTGAGGAGCCGGACCCCGCGAAATGGGAAACGATCATTTATTTTCCTTTAAAATAATATACTGTTTAGATATTTGCTATTACTAAGGTGCTAGGTTCTAGGTGCTAGGTGTTGGATGAAAATGGAACATGGACAATCTCGTCCCACGCACCTCGAACCCTGTCCCCATATATTAATTATCTTTACTGCAAATGTCAATCCATGTGCGGCCGCTACATACTGGTACAAAAGACAGAAGTAATTGAGAAGCGATTCAATGTGACTGCTCCGGAAGGATCGGA
>QMPN01000054.1 GCA_003648575.1 Bacteroidota bacterium | reverse complement strand
CATTGCCAACCGCAGTGGCATTGATATGGAAGAAGCCTTTCGGCAGAAAGAAGAGATCAATAAGCAGAGAGTGTGGAAGTAGTCAAGCGGGATGATATTCGAAATCCGATATCCGAAATTCGAAGCATTATAAATTTCCCAGAACCACAAACCACAAACCACAAACCACATACCACGCACCACAAACCACATACCACGCACCCCACACCGCGAACCACGAACCCCGCACCGCGCATACCGCACCACGAACCGTAAAATTCACTAATTTTGCCAATATCCTGCCGAAATGGCAGAAAATCATTGATCTTTCTATAGGGAACGATAATTGATAAGCATACATTTAGTTGACAAATCAGTCCGCAACAGGCGGATTTAAAATATATTCAATGGGCATAGTAGGTAAGATGCTGGGCAGCAAATCGAATCGCGACATTAAAGCGATTGGTCCGGTAGTGACTCAGATCATAGATATCGAACCACAGATCACTGCACTGAGCGATGACGAACTAAGAGGGAAAACACAAGAATTCAGGCAGAGGATCGCTGATCATATCCAGGCTGATAAGCAGGAGGTGATCGACCAGAAAGCTACCATCGAGCAAGAAGAAGACATCATGGAGCGGGAGAAAATGTGGGAGAATGTTGACAGGCTCGAAAAGAGTATTTATGAAAAGACTCAGAACATCCTCGATGATATCCTTCCCGAGGCCTTTGCTGTGATCAAAGAAACAGCCCGACGTTTCAAAGAAATCGGCCAGCTCGAAGTAACTGCTACTGAATTCGATAAAAATCTTGCCCCTAGCAGGGATGGAATGGAGATCATCGGTGAAAAGGTGATCTTCAAAAACGAATGGACCGCAGGTGGTAGTTTCATCAAATGGGATATGGTGCACTACGATGTGCAGCTGATCGGGGGCATCGTCCTCCACCAGGGGAAGATCGCCGAGATGGGTACCGGTGAAGGGAAAACCCTTGTGGCTACCCTGCCGGTATACCTGAATGCACTTCCGGGGAAAGGTGTACACATAGTAACCGTGAATGACTACCTGGCCAAACGTGACTCCGAATGGATGGGTGTTCTTTACGAATTCCATGGTTTGACAGTAGATTGCATCGACAGGCATGAGCCTAACTCTGAGCCGCGCCGCAAGGCCTACCTGGCCGACATTACCTTCGGCACCAATAATGAATTTGGCTTCGATTACCTGCGTGATAACATGACGGGGAACCCGAAAGAGCTGGTGCAGCGTAAGCATAACTATACCATCGTGGATGAGGTCGACTCCGTCCTTGTCGATGACGCACGTACACCTCTGATCATTTCCGGTCCAACACCGCAGGGCGACAAACATGAATACCATGAGCTCAAGCCACTGGTACAAAAACTATACAGTGCACAAAGAAATTATGTGACCAAGATCCTGGCGGAAGCCAAGAAACTGCTTAAGGATGGAAATACTGACGACGAGCATAAAGAAGGTTCCAAACTCCTATTACGCGCCCACCGAGGGCTTCCGAAGAATACCGCTCTGATCAAATTCCTCTCCGAGCCGGGTGTCAGGGCCATGATGCAAAAGACTGAAAACTTTTTCCTTGCAGAACAAGGAAAGAA
This sequence comes from Bacteroidota bacterium, assembly GCA_003648575.1. The sequence goes on along the minus strand of QMPN01000054.1, from coordinate 12,472 downwards.
AATGCACATCATCGACGATGAACTCTTCTTCGTTATCGAGGAGAAAAGTAATTCCATCGACCTGCGTGAAAAAGGGATGGAACTCTTCACACAAGAAACCGGTGATTCGAATTTTTATCTGCTACCCGATATTGGCGGCGAGATCGCCGAGATGGAAAAGTCCAACCTCTCTGAGACCAAGACGCTTGAGAAGAAAAGCGAAATGATTCGTGAGTACTCCATGAAGTCGGAAAGGGTACACTCAGTAAACCAGTTGTTGAAAGCCTATGCCATGTTCGAAAAGGATGTGGAATATGTGATCATGGAGAACAAGATCAAGATCGTTGATGAGCAAACCGGACGTATCATGGAAGGGCGCCGTTATTCTGACGGGCTCCACCAGGCACTGGAAGCAAAAGAAAATGTAAAGGTAGAGGCTGCCACACAAACGTATGCCACCATCACACTACAGAACTACTTCAGGATGTACGAAAAGCTGGCCGGGATGACCGGGACAGCTGAAACAGAAGCAGGTGAGTTCTGGGATATCTATAAGCTCGACTGTGTGGTGATACCTACCAATCGTCCGATCGTAAGGGATGACAGGCAGGACATGGTGTTTAAAACCAAGCGCGAAAAATACAATGCCGTAATCGATGAGTGCGAAATGCTGGTAAAGGAAGGACGTCCGGTACTGGTAGGTACTACCTCTGTAGAAACATCAGAGCTCCTTTCAAGGATGCTCACCAGGAAGAAGATAAAGCACAATGTACTGAATGCCAAGTTGCATAAAAGAGAGGCTGACGTTGTTGCTGAAGCCGGTCAGGCAGGTGCGGTCACCATCGCAACCAACATGGCCGGTCGTGGAACCGACATCAAACTCCAGGATGGCGTGATAAAAGCCGGTGGTCTTGCGATCATTGGTACAGAGAGGCATGATTCAAGGCGTGTCGACCGTCAGCTGAGGGGTCGGGCCGGACGACAGGGAGATCCGGGTAGCTCACAGTTCTTTGTTGCGCTTGAAGATGACCTGATGCGTATGTTCGGCTCCGCAAGGATTGCCAAGATCATGGACAGACTCGGGCTGAAAGAGGGAGAGGTGATCCAGCATTCGATGATCACCAAATCGATAGAAAGAGCTCAGAAAAAAGTAGAAGAAAACAACTTTGGTATCCGTAAAAGGCTGCTGGAGTATGATGATGTAATGAATGCCCAGCGTGAAGTTATCTACAAGAAACGCAGGCATGCCCTCCATGGCGAACGACTGGCTGTCGACCTCATGAACATGATGTATGACGTAGGTGAAAAGATCATCATCGACATGCAAGAGCAGGGCGACTATGATGGCTTCAAAATGGAGCTTATCACCACACTCGGGATTGAATCTCCCATCTCAGAGAAAGAATTTTCGAACGAAAGCTCCACTGTCATTGCTGACAAGATCTTCGAGGTCGTAATTCAGAGCTACAAAGATAAATCTGCGATCATCGCAAGAAATGCCTTGCCGGTGATCAAGAATGTTTATGAAACTCAGACCCAGTATGAGAATATCCTGGTTCCGGTAACTGATGGTATAAAAACCATGCAGATCATTGCCAACCTGAAAAAATCATACGAAAGTGAAGGTAAAGATGTGGTACTCTCCATCGAAAAGGGCATCAGCCTTGGCATGATCGATGAAGAATGGAAAGAACACCTTCGTGAGCTGGATGACCTGAAGCAATCGGTACAGTCGGCAACCTACGAACAAAAAGACCCACTGCTCATCTATAAGTTTGAGTCATTCAACCTCTTTAAAACAATGATCGAAAAGATCAATAATGAAGTGGTATCCTTCCTTGTCAAGGGCAATATCCCTATGCAGGATCCAAATTCCGTAAAAGAGGCACAGGCACCCAGAGGACTGGATAACAGCAAGTTAAAAGAAGAACGCACCGACCTTCTTTCTCAGGCCCATTCCGATACTCAGGGAGCACGCTCAAGCACTCCGATAATCCGTACAGAGAAAAAGTACGGCAGGAATGACAAAGTAAAGGTACAGTATAATGATGGCAGGGTAGCAGAGAAGAAGTACAAGATGGTTGAGAATGACATCAAAAGAGGTGAATGTCGGATTGTATAAAATCCTATCTTTGTTCTCAAACTTAATTAATCTTCATGAAAAAATTACTAACACTGCTCGTGAGCCTGTTGATAGGCTCTATGCTAACGGCGCAAATTGCGTACAGTCCTCTCGTCGACTCTCTGAAAAATGAAATCACTGAAGCAGAAATCACTTCCATACTTGAACAATTAAGCGGAGTGGTAGAGGTGAGTATTGGCGGACAGCCATACACCTTGGTTACCAGACACTCATATTCGGCTTCCAATCCAAAAGCCGCAGAATGGATCTACGAACAATTCGAAGCCCTGGGCATCCCTGTCGAATACCACTATTTCAATTCAAATGGAGAAAATGTGGTTGCCACCATTACAGGATCTGAGTTCCCGGACCAACAATACATTATATGTGCACATTACGATGATATGCCTTCCGGAAACCTGGCACCGGGTGCCGATGATAATGCTTCCGGCGTTGTAGGGGTACTTGAAACGGCTCGTTTGATCAAGGACCTTGACCTGAAGTATACCGTAAAATTTATTGCATTTGATGAAGAAGAGCAAGGGCTGATCGGCAGCCATGCTTACGCCGACGAGGCCTCCTCAAATGGCGACGACATCCTGGGGGTTCTCAACCTCGACATGATCGCCTACGATTCTGACAGCGACTATGAAATGTCAATCTCGACTGAACCCGGGTCTGCAGATTTTACTGCTGAATACACCAGTGTACTTGGCACCTATGAATTCGACCTGACCTATAATTTCATCACAACAGGAGCCAGCGACCATTCACCTTTCTGGAACAACGGCTACCAGGCCATCCTGGCTATCGAAGACTGGAACGATTTTAATAATGCCTATCATACTACCGGTGACGTTATCGAAAATTGCAATATTCCCTACTTCAAGCAAATGGTACAATCAGCTGTTGCAACCATGGCCTCACTGAGCCTTGACATGAAGATGGAACTCGTGCATCAGCCCCTTCCATCAGGAAACTTCACCAACGATAGGGAAGCAGTGCTGGTGATCAACTCCAACCACTCCATTGGTACAGGATCAAACTCGCCACAACTTTATTACAGCATAGATGGAGGGAGCTTTACCGCTTTACAGCCATACGCCACAAGCCTTGATACATTTTTCTTTATGATCCCCGGCCAGTCCATGGATACTGAAGTAGAGTATTACCTGGCTGCTCAGAATGCTGATGCAAATATGGTTTCTACTTTGCCTGCCGGAGGAAGGGGAATGAACCCTCCAGGAACTGTCATGCCCATCAACTATTTTAGCTATACAATACTCTTTCCTTTGATGATTAGCTCATATGAGCGACCAGGTATCATCATCGATCAGAACTATCCCAACCCCTTCAGGGAAGAAACTACTTTTGCTTTTGTCCTGGATATTTCAAGCAGGGTCAGCATCAGTATTATTGATATGATGGGTAGAGAAGTGGCGCAGGTCACTGACAGGCCCTATGATGCCGGATCACATCAGATCCAGTGGAATGCAGATGGTCTTCCACAGGGACAGTATTTCTTCAAAGTTCAATCCGATGACCATGTTGAGGTCAAATCCATGGTAGTCGTAAAATAATAGCATATGCAACTTAAAAGGATCCTTCTTAAGCTTAGTGGAGAAGCCCTTATGGGCGACAGGGAACATGGTATTGATCCGCTACGGCTTTCTCAGTATGCTGCTGAGATCGTTGATGCCGCCAAAGGCGGAACTCAAATTGCTATCGTCATTGGCGGAGGGAATATCTTTCGCGGCCTGAGCGGGGCTGCTGAAGGTATGGACCGCGTGCAGGGAGATTATATGGGTATGATGGCCACCGTGATCAACAGCATCGCATTACAGGCAGAACTGGAAAAACTGGGTGCACAAACCTCCCTCTTCTCCGGCATGCTAATCAGGCCGATAGCACTACCTATGAGCGCCAAATCAGCCATCAGCGAGCTGGACAGCGGTAAGATCATCCTTATAAGTGGCGGAACAGGAAACCCCTATTTCACCACCGACTCTGCCTCTGCTCTCAGGGCACTGGAGATCAAAGCCAACGTAATTCTGAAAGGCACCCGTGTTGATGGTATATATAACGCCGACCCGGAAAAGGACCCTGCTGCCACCAAATTCGATAAGCTCAGCTTCGATGAAGCCATCGAAAAGAAGCTCCGCATCATGGACCAGACTGCATTTACCTTATGCCGTGAAAACAGTATGCCGATTTATGTTTTCAATATGAACGAAAAAGGGAACCTGAAAAAAGTCCTCGACGGGAATAACATCGGAACACTGGTTAGCTAAGAAAATATTATATTTGTCTTTAAACAAAAACTCAGACGCATGAACGAAGAAGCCCAATTGTGCCTCGACGAAGCCAAAGAAGGAATGGAAGATGCCCTGGGGCACCTGGACAGAGAATTTCAGAAACTACGTGCCGGAAAAGCGAGCCCACAGATGCTGGAAGGGATCATAGTCGACTATTATGGTGCCATGACCCCTATCGAGCAAACCGCCAATATTAATACTCCCGACCCCCGGCAGATCATCGTTCAACCATGGGATAAAAGTATCCTGGGAGAGTTGGAAAAAGCTATCCTCAATGCCAACCTTGGCTTCACCCCCAAGAACGAAGGTGAAGTGCTCAGGATCTCAGTACCTCCGCTCACAGAAGAACGTCGCCTCGAGCTGGTAAAGAAGGCCAAAGGACAGGCGGAGACCACCCGTATCAGCATCCGGAATACACGGCGCACGGCCAATGACCTGGCCAAAAGCCTTGAAAAAGACGGCCTGCCGGAAGACGAATCGAAAAGGGTGCAGGACATGATCCAGGAACTCACCGATGATTACATCAAGAAGGTTGATGAGATGCTGGATGCTAAAGAGAAAGATGTAATGACAGTATAAAGGAGCGCCGAATTCCGAGTGCTGAGTGATGAGTGCAGGATACCAAACTCCGAACTATTACTCACTACAATTCCTGCAAATCTCAATTCTACTTCGATTTTCAAGTATCTGACTTCTGAATTCTTTGTACTTCTTCCCTTTCCATATTTCCTGAAAAGTAAGATTTTCCAATTTCCCCATCTGATGATCAGCATCTTTGTCGAAGCAGCATGGCACAACCCTGCCATCCCATGTAACAATGGCCCCGCTCCACATCCTGAAGCAACGGTTCCTTATGGGTTTCTTTAATTCCCAACAAGCATCCGCCCCGCGGACATAGCGTGCATATTTTGGATGATCAGGGATCATTTCTGTGTCCTTCTCAAAATTATAAACCTGGGCGGCTTTTAGCTGCAGCTTATCTGCCTCCAACTCTTTGCTGAGCTTCTTCATGGCCGGGATCTGATGCTCATTAGTCTTTAGCACCAGGAATTGAATAATGACATAGGGTTTCCGGCTTCCCAGCTCATGCTTCCATCTTGCGATATTCTTAATCCCTTCTTTTACTTTCTCCACATCACCACCTATCCTGTATCTTTCATAGGTTTCCAGATTTGTACCGTCCATGGAAATGATCAGGCGATCAAGGCCTGATTCAACCAGGCGGCGTGCGTTTTCATCGGATAGATCCTGTCCATTGGTGGAGGTGGCTGTGTAAATCCCTTTCTGATGAGCATAATTGATCATGCCGTAGATATTCGGATTAAGGATGGGTTCCCCCTGGAAGTACAAAGTGAGGTATATGAGCCTCTTCCCTGTCTGATCAACGATTTTCGCAAAATCCTTCATGGCCATCATCCCCCGAGGGCGGGTAAACTGCTTTAATCCGCTCGGGCATTCCGGGCAACTTAAACCACATGCTGTTGTTGGTTCAATGGAAAGGCTGACGGGCCTGCCTGTATGCTTACTTCTTCCTAATACAACACTGAAACAAAAACTCAATCTGACGCAGGTGTAGTTCAACAACTTCCGCAGGGAAAGTTTTCTGACAAAATGTATAGCATCGAAGCATTCAGCACGCATCATCATATATAAAGCACCGTTTCAACAAAGTTAATATAAAAGCCTTCTGAATTCTGTCTGCTGTCTACGGAAAATTAAGTAGTTTCGTGCTCATAATTAGATGATATGAGTAAATTCTGGGATGAACGTTACGCTCCTGAGAGGTATTATTACGGAAAAGAGCCCAATGCTTTCTTTAAATCCTGCATCGATAATGGAAAGCCGGGCAAGATCCTGCTTCCGGGCGATGGTGAAGGACGCAATTCAGTTTATGCTGCCAGGATGGGATGGGAGGTGTACGCCTTTGACCAGAGCAAAATGGGAAGAAAAAAAGCTTTGATGCTAGCTGAGGAGCATGGTGTTTCCATTCATTATGATGCTAACGAGCTTGCCGATTATTCCATCGAAGTAAACACCTTCGACATGCTCGCTCTCATATATGTACACCTCTACCCATCGGAGCGCCGCCTTTACCATAAAGCATTTCTATCTGCCCTCAAACCGGGTGGCCGTCTGGTGATGGAAGTGTTCAGCAAAAAGCAGTTTGGAAATGATTCCGGCGGGCCGAAAGACCTTGAATTGCTATATGATCTCGCAGAAATAAAAGAAGATTTCCCGTCCCTGGAGATCATATATGCTGACTATTTGAGCGTCTTTCATGACGAAAGCTTTGCCCACCGGGGTGATGCTGAAATAATTAGATTTATTGGACAAAAAAAGTGATAAAACGTAAATGTAATTATACGGAGTGAAGAAGACGGTGATAAAACCGGCATCCGCAGGGTGAATGATCTTGCTTTCGGGTATGGCACTATTCCCGGAAGAATACAATGAAAAATAAGCATACCTAAATTTCTTAGCTTTGTAACATATGCCGGTAAATATTGAAATAAAAGCCCGCTGCCCGGATCCTGCCGGGGCAGCCAAGATCTTATCCGGGTTAAATGCAGAACATAAAGGGACAGACCACCAGGTTGACACTTACTTTAAAGTGGACGAAGGGCGGCTGAAGCTTCGTGAAGGAAATATAGAGAACAACCTGATCTTTTATAAAAGGAGCGACCATGCCGGACCAAAAAGATCGGATGTGATATTGTATCCTTGCAGCAACGACCCAGGGCTGAAAAACATCCTTGAAGAAACACTGGGAATATTGGTAGTAGTTGACAAGCTACGCGACATTCATTTCATCGACAATGTGAAATTCCATATTGACCAGGTAGAAGGCCTTGGCAGTTTCATCGAGATCGAGGCCATTGGTGAAGAAGGTGAAGAATTTGGCCTGAACAGGCAGTGTAATCATTACATGGATGCATTAAATATTGGCGAAGAGCAGCTGATCTCCATATCATACAGCGACCTCTTACTGGAAATAGAAGGATGAGAGTCATTACAATCATAATTGTATTATTCCTGGCAACTTTTGTAGGGCTTTCTTCCCTCATGAGTCAGAACAGCAAGGTTTCGAATGCCATACAGGCATTTTCGGAAGGGGAATACGAGAAAACCTATAAGCTGGCAGGCGATGCTCTGGCCAGCATCGATGAGTTGAGCGGCGATTATATCGCTGCAGCGTATTACTACCTTGCCAAATCAAGGGTGCAGGTACTCAGGCTGGCTATGGAAAATCGTGATCAGGAAAAGCTGCAGAGCATGCAAAATGCTCTTATCGAAAGTTATTTCGATTATATGGAAGCGCTGAAAACTGCTGATCACAAGCTGCAGGCTGACATTGAAAATGACCTGAACGGGCTCTTTAATCCCATTCTGCAAACAGGACTGTCGGCTTTGAATACCGGGAATAACCCGGATCAGCCGGAAAATGTACGACATGCAGCCCTACTTGCCGCAAAAGGATACCTGGAAGCCGCCTGGGACATCTCACCTACTTACCTGGCATGCGACCTGCTCGGACAGGCAGAGCTGGCACTGGGAGATACAAGCACCGCCTATGAACATTTCTCAGAAAGCACAACAACATATAAACAACGTCCACCGGTAGAGGCTGATTTTCTGATGGCCTACGTTTTCTTTAGAAAAGCCATCGTAGAACGCTACTGGCAGAAGAACAACGGCCTCGCACTGGCTACACTTATGGACGGGGAAAATATGCTAAACACCGATTATAGCAGGCACAGCTTAAATGGTACACTAAGCCCACAACAGCGAATGGCATACGATCATGGTATCATGGACCTGATCGGATTTGAGCTTGACATATATTTGAACGATCCCACATTGAGGGAGGATGCCCTGGTCCGTTTCCAGGAGGTGCTGGTACTATATCCGGAAGACTATAATATCAATTTAGCTTATGCCAACATCCTGGAGAATGTGGATGCGCTCCTTTCCATCGACGCCTATAAAACTGCCATCAGCATTGATGATTCACAGGACCTTGCCTATTTTAATATCGGGGCCGTGTATAATAATCTGGGTTCTGAAGCATATTTACAAGGGCTCAACCAGGATGATGATATAGTTGCCGACAGTTTATACAATGAGGCCAACCTGTACTTCAGGAACGCTTTCACCTATATGGAACAAGCATATCAGCTGAATTCATACAGCCTACAAACCATCAGAGCCCTTATTCAACTATCCAACTCCCTGGGACTGGATGAAAAGGCGGTCTTTTATGAAGAGAAAGAAGTTGAAGTCAGGGGATTTTAAAAAATGGAAAGTCTGGCATATAAGATACTACCGGTAATCTTCATTTTCGTGCTGGGGTATATCCTGAAGTTACTGGGTGTACTGAAATCCGAACACGGCGATGTATTCATGAAGGTGGTGTTTTATCTCGCCCTGCCGGCCCTGGTGATCCTTTCCCTTACCCGGGTTGAGCTTATCGGTGAGTTTGCCTGGCTGCCGGTGATCTCTTTTACGGTGATCATGATTCAGTTTGGGATATCCTTCCTGACCGGAAAGTTTATGCATCTCGACCGTAAGACACACGGTGTATTGCTGGCCGGTACTATGATCATGAATATAGGTTTCGCACTGCCTTTTATCATTGCCGCCTACGGGGATGAAGGCCTGGCTCTATTATCCATGTTCGATGTGAGCAATGCCATACTCGCATTTACCCTGGTCTACTTTATCGCTGCCAGGTATGGCGAAGACGGAACAAGTTCTAAGGGAATGATGAAGAAATTTCTGTACAACCCACCTATCTGGGCCCTGATCACCGGGATTGTACTCAACCTGACCAACACAGAAATCCCTCCTATGCCCGCCCACCTTTTCCAGATCCTGGGCGACCTCACCATACCCTTGATCATGATCGCCCTGGGTATTTTCTTCAAGCTGAAGCTGATCAATCCAAAAGCTGTATTTGCAGGGATCTTTATCAGGATCGCGATCGGTTTCCTGATCGGATGGGCATTTTGTTTTGCCCTCGGACTGGAAGGATTGATCAAAACTATTGTGCTGATTGGTTCATCAGCTCCTGTTGGGTTTAATTCAATAGTATACGCCTCCATGGAGAAACTTGACAAAGAATATGCCGCATCGATGGTATCATATGGTATCATGGCAGGTTTGGTGGTTATCCCGCTGATTATTTACTTTGCGCAATAAAAAGGAGACCTGGCAGGTCGGGGACCTGCCAGGTCTCCTTTTTACTGCCGCTTCACACTTTCAATTGGAAAAACAATACTCACTTTATAGGCAAAGTTATCGCCTGTTTTATCAAAGCTATACGGTCCGTAACGGTAGAATACACCTGCACCAATTTTATAGAATTTCAGATCGAGGAGGCCATGAAAGAGTATACCCGATTCATAATATCCTTTTTCCATGGTGCTATAGGCTACGTTATGATGCTGTGCTTCATTGTTGAGGTCGCCAAAGGCAATGTTGGTAGCCAGTGCGATCTCAGGGGAGAAAAAGCGGGTCTTCACAAGCAGTGAGCCAAAGTTATGTGTGAAGTATAGCGCGACATAGCGATTACTCAGGAATTCGTTCATGCGCATGGTGGCAAAGCTGTTGGCGGCATAGATGGTAAATACCCTGTAGCTGCCGTTTCCATTGTACAGGTTGCAATATGGCAGATCACCATCGATATAGCCGGCGCGTACTTCGAAGGTGGTCATTCCCAGGTACTTGATGTAAAAGGATTCGGTAATGTTGATGTCGAAACGATTGTATTCGAATTCACCATTCAGCATGTTATCAAATCCATGTGTATACTGAAAACGCACGACCGGATATTTCGTCCCCAATGAGATTTTGATCCGTTTTGTTCGCAGGAATTTCTCCCTGAAGGCAAAGCGAAATCCCGCTGACAATTCGGTAAAATTAAAGTCATTCTTCAGCATAGAGGTGCCATTGGCGCTCTGGCCGTAATAGTAATCCGGGAAAGCTTGTTTATGCTCACTCCTTACACTGACATTCCATTTGAAATGACGCAGGGCCCTGAACTGCAGGGAAGCGTATGCCCTTTCTGTCATGTTCATCCTCCGGATGAGGAAATTCCTGTAACCTTCACCCCTGAGGAAAGACTTTTCGTCCTCGAAATAGTCAACGCCAGCGCTTTCAGTTACATCATAAAAATATCCTGCTTTTACCTCGAGTTCACTGTTTTTGTGAAGGATAGCGCTCACATCACCCCCATATTTGGCAGTCATATCCTTAAATCCATAACCCCAAAAGCCACCGATCTTGAACCTTCTCGACAGCCTGTCGTTGGTATGCATTCCCAAACCCAGATAAAGACCTTCATACTGGTTATAGCGCAGAAATTTATGCATATCGAAATCGATAAATTTGTAAGGGATCCTACCGGTTATGATCGTTTCAATAGTCTTTGCCAGCCTGTCGAAATTTACTTCCTTCCCAACACTGTCCATGAATTCGTAGGTCCTCCTGTCACGCGCTGTCAGGCTATCGGCACGATAAATTGCCCAGTATTCTTCGCTGCGGTCGTGCGCATTGGGATCGACATCCACTTCGATATTATTAAACTCCCTCCTGACCAGTTCGGGATTCAGTTCAATATCACGAATATAACTTTTCCCAACGCCAACAAAAGAGTAGCGCTCGTCGTTCACCGCAGCACCCAGTGCTTTTATGTTAACATCCGTATTGAGTTGCACTGGAAACCACTGTTCACCACCGATAAATTCGTATTGCTGCTGTATCCTGATGGTAAAGGCCCCGTCATCGATAGCAGGTTCAGCGATCACATTCTGAATGGCCCACTTATGAGAATTTATCGACAACACCCCTGTCAAGCCATCGAAGTTGGTACCTGCTCTTGGCCGGTATGAGATAATAAAGATGGTATCATTCTGCTGCGAGTATGCGGTATCTTCAATAATGAAGGTATATTTTGATGTACTTCCGCGGCTGATGGGGTTCACATATTCGCTCCGGCCAATATTTATCAGTTCCTGGTAAAAGGATGTTGATTGTACCTGCGACACCAGGAAAACGAACATGGGATCCTTCATTCCGGAAACCCTTGTAGCAATAACATTTTCACGATTCCGCTCCGGGTGAAGGAATTTTCTTTCTGTAACCGACTCAGCTATGAAGATATCCTGCCGGTCGATGAACCTTCTAACCTCCAATGAATTCGTATCCAGCATCATAGTATCAATCATACGAAGTGAATCCAGGTCAAGGGTGAAGATGACCTTCTCATAGGAAGTATAGGAAAAAGACCGCATCTTTTCCGGGTTATTGATGTCGCGGTTTTCCACCACATTATGAATGATGCGGTGCGCCGGGTTGATTCCCGGAAGGATAAGCACTTCCTGCAATTCATATGGGATTTTCTTCATAAAGATCTTCAGACCCTCATTTTTCCCATTGATTGGAAACAGCTGGGATTCATAACCCACGTAAGTAAGCTTCAGATAATCGGCTGGCTCACTCGTCCTTATCCTGAACTTCCCGTCAATGTCCGTTGCACTACCCTGATGGCTTTCATTCATAACAATATTCACGAACGCAAGAGGTTCGCCTGTTTCAACATCCATTACCTTCCCGCTGATAGTAGTGGACTGTGAACGCAGTATAGTAACTGCAATCAAAAACAGAAATGTCAGAAAAAATCGCTGAGTGAAATAGTGCTCCATATCATTATTCCAAGTAAAGATACGGGATAATTTCAAGCGTCAGCAGGCTTGAATAATTTTTATTAAGGGTAATTTTTACTATCTGGGGAAGAGAAGTAGTTTGGGGAACTTCCTTCAGAGACGCTTAAGAAAAAATAAGATACCAGAAGTCTGAAGTCAGAAGTCAGAAATTATACTGAAAAGTATTTCTCCAGGTCCTTCAGGGTTGTGGCAGTAGTCTTGATGTCTTTCACAACATTTCCGCTTTCCAGGATCACAATGCGCTCGCACACCTCGGTTACATGCTGCAGGTCGTGGCTGGAAACAAGCGCCGTAACACTACGGTCTTCCTGTATCTTTTTAAGGATATTCTT
>QMPN01000053.1 GCA_003648575.1 Bacteroidota bacterium | reverse complement strand
TTACCATTAAATACAATGGGGAGAAGATGCTGGCCAAAAACGGCCTGCACGACCTGCTGGTAAAGAATATTAACGGAAACGGAGGTCTCCTCTACCCCATCATCCATATTAAAGAAGACGACCTGGAATTTGCATTCACCCACAGCTCCAAACAATACGGTGAAGAATACTATTCCTTTGTGAATGGCCAGCATACGACACAGGGCGGGACCCATCTGGCTACTTTCAAAGAGGCAATAGTAAAGACCGTCAGGGAATTCTTTAACAAGGATTTCGACACCAGCGATGTGCGTGCATCCATACTTGCTGCCATGAGCATCAAGGTACAGGAACCTATTTTCGAATCGCAGACCAAGACCAAACTTGGCTCGCAGTTGATGGAGCCCGACGGGATCACCATCAGGAATTATGTGACTGATATTGTAAAGAGGAACCTGGATAATTTCCTTCACAGAAATTCTGAAATAGCTGAAGCCCTCTATAGAAAAATATTACAGTCGGAAAAAGAACGCAAGGAACTTGCCGGCATCAAAAAGCTTGCCCGCGAGAGCGTAAAAAAGGTCAGCCTGCACAACAAGAAGCTCCGCGACTGCCGGGTGCATTATAACACCAACGATGAACATGGATACGATTCCACTATTTTTATTACCGAGGGTGATTCGGCCAGCGGATCCATTACCAAAGCCAGGGACGTTCTGACACAGGCAGTATTCAGCCTGAAAGGAAAGCCCCTCAACTGCTTTAGCCTGAGCAAGAAGATCGTTTATCAGAATGAGGAGTTCAACCTATTGCAATCGGCCCTGAACATTGATGAGGATCTCGACCACCTCCGCTATAATAATGTAGTGATCGCCACCGATGCCGATGTTGATGGTATGCATATACGCTTGTTGCTGCTTACCTTTTTCCTACAGTTTTATCCTGACCTGGTAAAACGTGGTCATGTAAAAATCCTGCAAACGCCCCTATTCAGGGTAAGGAATAAAAGAGAAACTATCTATTGCTATAGCGAGGAAGAGCGCGTTGCTGCCATCAAAAAGCTTGGCACCAATCCTGAGATCACACGTTTTAAAGGTCTTGGGGAGATCTCCCCGAACGAATTCAGCGGCTTTATCGGCGCCAACATCCGCCTCGATCCCGTTTTACTGAAAAGCACCTCATCTATCAAAGAGCTTCTCAGTTTCTACATGGGCAAGAATACACCTGACAGGCAACACTTCATCATCGACAACCTGAGGGTTGAAGAAGATGTGGTGGATAAAGGGAAAGTGGCGTAGGAACTCTGAACTCTGAACTCTGAACTTTGAACTCTAAATTTTTATAGTCCGGTTTCTTTCATACACTTACGAATAAGCTGATAGGTGTTTTCGATGTTATTATCGAGGCCTACGGAGAAGCGAATCAGGCCGTCACTCAGTCCCATTTCTTTCTGGATCTTCTCGGGCACTTCAGAGGATGTGCTCTTTCCGGAGTTGCTGAAGAGTGTTTTGAAGTAGCCAAGGCTCACGGCCAGGTATCCCACGCCTTCATCTTCCATTTTCTCCATAAGGAGGTTGGCATTTTCTGAAGTTTCGACATCGATGGCGACCATTCCACCAAATCCGTACTCAGGATTCATCATGCTTTTATACAAGTCGTAATCCCTATGATCCTCCAGACCGGGATAGGTGATCTTTACACCATCTGCCATCAGTCTTTCCGCCAGGTACATGGCATTGGCACTATGTTGCCTCATACGAATGTGTAATGTATGCAGGTTTTTCAGAATGCTGCTGGAACGAAGTGAATCGAGAACAGGTCCGAGAAGCATGGCTGTACCGTCGTTCACACTGCTGATGGCATCGATAAAGTCTTTATCAGCACAAATAGCTCCGGCTACGCAATCATTCTTACCATTCACAAATTTGGTCATGCTGTATACGACAATGTCAGCACCATGCATGGCAGGTGTTACGATCATAGGTGTGAAAGTATTGTCCACAACAAGCTTAAGGTCATTTTCCTTGCAAATTGCTGAGAGTGCGGGAAGGTCTGATATCTGCAGGAGAGGGTTTGTCATGGTCTCCGTGTAGATCAGCTTTGTGTTGGGACGAACCGCTTTCTTCACTGATTCAAGGTCGCTGATATTCACAAAGCTCACCTCGATATTAAATTTAGGAAGGTAATTTTTCAGGAAAGCGTAGGTGCCACCATATGTTGTTACACTGGTGATGATATGATCGCCTGCATTACAAAGCTGAAGTATCGTCGTTGTAATCGCTGCCATCCCTGATGAAGTGACCCATGCAGATTCAGTATTCTCCATGGCTGCCATCGCATCCGCAAGGTATTTATTTGATGGATTCCAGTGCCTGGAATATAAAAAACACCCTTCTTCGTCACCACTGAAGGTTTCTATCATCTTCTGTGCGGTCAAAAAGGTATAGGTGGATGAATCGGTGATAGACGGATTGACATCGCCAAATTCACCAAACTGCTTCAGTTTCTGAATGTTAGTTGCCGGATCAAATTTCATGCTTCAAATATTTTTCTATTTGCCAAAATTAGCGTGGCAAATGTATGAATTAGTTGAAGTAGTTGAACCAGATAAATTGGATTTTTTAAGCAGTATCCAGCATCTACGATCTCAGGTAGGATGCACCATTGATATCGATGATACAGCCCGTCATATATTCAGAGCCATCTGATGCCAGGTGGATAACCGTATTGGCGATTTCTTCAGGTTTGGCCACACGATGCAGGGGGCTCTGGTTACGGATGGCATCCCCGGCGGGTCCATCCAGAATATGAGTAGTCATATCTGTTTCCACGAAACCAGGAGCAATGGTATAAACATAAATTTTCTTTGATGCCAGGGCAATGGCCATCGACTGGCCAAGGGAATTCAGGCCTGCTTTGCTGGCTCCATAAGGCAGGGCAAAAGGTTCACCACGAAAAGCACCGCGTGAAGTGATATTAATGATCTTTCCACCTCCCTTAGCTGCCATTTCTTTTACGATAAGAAA
Organism: Bacteroidota bacterium; assembly: GCA_003648575.1. Next base: position 11,187 of record QMPN01000053.1, on the reverse strand, counting down.
AGACAGGTTTGCTGCTCCCACCAAGTTGGTATTCAAAGTATTGCTGAAATGCTCCCTGAATTCTTCGTAGGTGAGTTCCAGGATATCTGCTTCTTCATAAATTCCGGCATTGTTCACCAGGATATCGATCTGGCCATGATCAACAAACAGCTTATCGACCATCTCGTGTACAGCTTCCGGATCAGAGATATCAGCCTGTATGAGGACATGCTTGCTTCCTTCCATACCAGCCAGGGTTTCCTCAGCAGCTATGGTATTCCTGTTATAGTGGAGGATCACTTTTGCACCGGCCTCTGAGAAGGCTGTAGCAACGGCCTGACCTATTCCACGGGATCCGCCTGTTACCAGTACAGTTTTGTCTTTAAGCGTGCTTTCCATGCAGGCAAGTTAATAAAAATAGGGTACCCTTTAGAAGTAGTTAGTAAGTTCCTCGAGGAATCGGATAAATAGTGAAGGCTTGAGGACAATAGTCAGGATGACGCCATAGATAGCACCCCAGAAATGTGCATCATGGCCGATGTTATCGCGTCCACGCTTAGCCATGTATGCAGAGTAGACCAGGTAAAGGATACCAAAGATAGGTGAAGGTATCTCAAGCGGGATAAAGAAGAGATAAACCCCTCCTTGCGGGTACAGTATGATGCTTGCAAAAACCACTGCCGAAACCGCTCCTGATGCTCCTACAGCATTATACCATTCATTGTCTTTATGCCGGCCAAAATCGAAGAGGACCGAAAACATGATCCCACCAATGTACAGCAACAGGAAATATAAGATGCCGAGATTACCAAAAAGATACAGGTAGAGTCCGTAAACGATTCTTCCGAACGACCATAAAACGAACATATTGATGGCCAGATGGCCCCAGCCACCATGCACAAAGGCGTACGTAAAAAAGCGGTAGCCTTGCTTCCGGTGCTTAATTGCATACGCATTGAATTGAAGCTTCCCGAGAAGTTCAGGGTTGTAAAATGCCATGATTGACACCAGGCACGTGATGGCAACAATGGTGAGTATCATACTATCTTCCTGTTACTACCTCACCCGCCGAATAGTCAAACTCAGAACCCAGGAGGCTATGCGGGATCACAAAAACGCCCAGGGTAACGATGGCTGCAAAGACAGGCCAGAACCTGTTCTTAGGATTTACTCTCAGCACAATATAGGCAATCACCCAGACGAAAAATGCTGCCATAGTTTTAGTATCTGTGAGATCACTGCCCCATGGCCAGCCGGTCCACCATTCACCAAATGCATATTTCTGCATGAATGGGCCCATGATCAGCCCGCCGATCAGCATAGAAACTGCAGCAAGCAGGGCATAGATCCGGACTTTATTTCCCCTTCTAAGTGCTTCTACTGCAGCCATGGTTGAAAACAGCAGAGAGACAAAGATCAGCAATACATGAGGCAGGGGAATCCAGCCGGGTATATAATCCTTAAAACGTATGACTACCGGGGTTTCTGTCAATACAAATTCTGAGTCTGAATTATACAAAATGATGCTGTAGGCAAGTTTTCCTGCCGGGGGTTGTGTAGGAAGTATGGCTATCATTTTATCGCCTTCCGGGATCATCTCAATTGTTGTCCAATCATCCCCGGTATTGTTCTTCCTGAATTCACATCTTGCAAGAAACCCATCAGGTTTTTGACCACTGAATTCTAAAAGAGGAATCGTAGATTGCTTACCCGGTTCCTTTTCTTTTGCCCAACTCCGTAATAATTTATAATCGGTGGTCTTACCCGCGATTTCCATGCTTTCTCTCTGTGGGTAAGTTGGTCCGGTCATTCGCTGGTAGATCAGCACAGTACATGTTAATAGTACGGCGAAAACCCAGATTAAGATATTTGATAGTATTTTCATTGTTTCACTGTTTCATTGTTTCACTGTTTCATTGTTTCACTGTTTCATTGTTTCACTGTTTCATTGTACTATTGATATAAGGATAAACTGATAAAGCGTGATTTTGTTTACTCAGGGCTTGCATTTTCGAGGGCATCGTAAAAAACCTGATGCAGATTGGTACGGATATCATATTCCATGATACTGTTGTTATTCATATCGGGATATACCCTGTTCGACAGGAAAATATATACCAGTCCGTTCTCCGGGTCGGCCCATGCATATGTCCCGGTGAAACCGGAATGTCCGAAGCTGGAAGAAGATGCAGAACGGCATGTCGGACCTTCTTCATCATAGTCCAGCATGGGCTTATCAAAACCTATACCCCTTCTGTTCCCATTAAGTGGAAATTGTGTTTTTGTGAACTCCCGGAGTGTATTATCATCCAAATATTTACGACCCCCGTATTCGCCTCCATCAAGGAACAACTGCATTATCACTGCCATATCGAAGGCATTTGAAAACAGGCCTGCATGTCCGGATACGCCTCCCAGCATGGCAGCACCCTGGTCATGAACATCACCCTGTAACAATTGCTTACGAAAACTCTTATCATTTTCGGTGGGTGTAATATCCGCTTTCTTAAAGCGTCGCAATGGGAGGAATCCCATCCTGGTCAATCCGAGTGGCGCGTAATAATTCTCTTCCACAAATTCTTCAAAGGGAACATTATTAATATTTTCCATCGCTTCTTTCAGCAGGTAAAATCCCAGGTCGCTGTACCTGTATTGGTTATTGCCGCGCAAATCAGAATACCTGATGCTATCGAGGATCTCATGATAATAATCCCTGTGGATATACATGCCATCAGCCACGCGCACAGGATAATCTTCACTAAGCTTGCTTTGATATATTCCCTTGTCTTCATTCTCCTCGCCCACGGTATACCTGAAATAGGGGATCCATGCCCTGAAGCGGGCCTGATGGGCCAGCAATTCACGGATAATAACATGCTCTTTGTTGGTTCCCCTGAGATATGGTAAATAATAGGATAATGGCCTGTCGATATCGATACTGCCGCGGAATGTCATATCCATAACAGATATGGTCGTAGCAGCGATCTTGGTTATGGAAGCCAGATCGTAGATGTCGGTAGGTCTTACTGCCTGATCATTCTCATAGGTATGATACCCGAAGCTTTTATGATAGAAGACCTTGCCGTCTTTTGCCGCCAGCACCTGGCAGCCGGGATATGCCTTTAATTCCATTCCTGACAGGATGACGGAATCTGCTTTTGCTATAAAATCATCGCCAATACCCAGGGTGGCAGGCTCTACGAATTGTAATCGTGTGGCCTCTGTTTCCAGGCCGCTTCCTGTCGGGAACAGGCCTGCAATGCCAACAGGGAGCTTCCCTTTGGCCGGTATACCACCAAAAATAAGTTCTGCTCCGGCTTCCTGCGCCAGGGGGGCATCCTGGTATGACAGGACGATGGCCTCCGGCAGGTCTTCGCTGCCCATGGCCGACAATGCATAGGGGCTGGCAAAGAGATCGAGAATGACCTTCTTGCTGGCATTCAACTCCCTGATGAAGGACCAGGTTTCTTCACTGATCCCATAATTTTTCCACGGATAAATGTTTGTATTCATGACGCCCACGATCACCAGGTTGAAGGCATCCAGTTCATCATAGAGACTTGCCAGCTCTTTCTTTTTAGCTTTTAAAGGAAGTTCAAATCTGCTTACTCTTCCATACAGGCCGAGGGTATTGCCAAAATAATCAGTCTCTGTTGACCCCCCGGCATATAAATATGCAATTTTCAGGGTATCCAGTTCAGCTAATGGAATGATGCCTTCTTCATTTCTAAGTAGCGTAGCTGAGGACTCGAAAAGGCTGCGATTCAATGCCCGGGCATTGCTGCTGTTCAGATCACCAAAAAGTCCATCCAAAGCTATTTCCGAAATATCAGAAAGTCCTGCTCTGTATTTATATGTCAGCACTTTTCTGCAGCGTTCATCGATCACTTCCATTGCGATCTCGCCATCCTTAACAGCCTTACTGATCCTTTTAACGGCTTTGGGCACATCAGCCGGAAGCAAGAGTATGTCATTTCCTGCCAGCAAGGCCTGCAGTTCAATATCACCGGGTTTATGATATTTTGTTACCCCTTTCATATCCAGGGCATCCGTTACGATCAGGCCCTCAAAACCCAGTTGTTCACGCAGGAGGCCTGTTACAATATTATTTGAAAGTGTGGAGGCCACCCCTTCCCTTTCTTCATAGGCGGGCACATAAAGGTGGGCGATCATAATGCCACCCAGTTCATTCTCAATAAGCCCCTTAAAAGGATACAATTCAATACTGTCGATCCTTTCTTCCGAGAGGCTGATGATCGGAAGTGTTTTGTGTGAATCCGTATCGGTATCGCCATGCCCCGGAAAATGCTTCGCTGTAGCAATCACATTATTTTCCTGTAAGCCCTGCATATATGCCAGGCCTTTAGAGGTAACATTTTCCCTATCCTGCCCGAAGGAACGCATTCCGATCACAGGGTTTGCCGGGTTGGAATTGATATCGACTACAGGGGCAAAATTCATATGAACACCTATGCGCTTGCATTCTTCAGCTATCATGGATCCCATGTTGTAGATCAAATCGTTATCCTGTATGGCACCCAATGTCATCTGAAACGGAAATACCGTTGTGCTGTCGAGACGCATGCCCAGTCCCCATTCAGCATCTATGCTGACCAGCAGGGGTGTCTTTGCCATGGATTGCCAATGATTGGTGGTCGCTGCCTGATGATAGGGATGGTTCCTGAAAAAACATACACCACCAATATTATAATCCTTAATATACTTTTCTATCTCTGGGAAGTAATCTTTACCCGGCTGGTTGGTCCTGACCACCATCAGTTGTGCAATTCTTTCCTCTGTGTTCAAAGAGTGAAAAACAGAATCGACCCATTCTTTTTCGCTGCTTATTTCCTGCGAAAAGCCTGCAAAAGGCAGCAGAAATAGCAAAAGAAGTATTAACTGGATCCTTAGTAGGGTCATTCGTATAAGTTTGGTGTGTAAAAATAGGAAATATATTAAGGAAAAACACCTGATATATTTCAGGGAGAGCTGTCAGGGCAACTTTTAATAAGTTGTTAAGAAATAAAAATAATTCTTATGGCGTAATTTTGATAATTACCTTAGTTTTGAACAAACAAAAAACCCATGCCCGACCCCAGACAGCTTCAAAAAATTTCAACACAAGTCAGAAGAGATATCATACGTATGGTAAATGGAGCTTCTTCCGGTCATCCCGGGGGTTCTCTGGGTGGCTGTGATTATCTTGTAGCCCTATATAATGGGGTAATGGAGCATGACCCGAAAAACTTCGAAATGGATGCTCCGGGTCAGGATATTTTTGTACTTTCTAACGGTCACATTTCACCGGCACTTTATAGCGTACTTGCTCGCTCAGGTTATTTCCCGGTAGATGAACTGGCCAGCTTCCGGCAGATGGGTTCACGACTGCAGGGACATCCCAGCACCGATAAGGGCTTGCCCGGGATCAGGGTGTCTACAGGCTCTCTAGGCCAGGGACTATCTGTTGCTATTGGAGCAGCTTTATCAAAGAAATTGAACAGCGATCCCGGAAAGATATTTTGCCTGATGGGTGACGGGGAACTGCAGGAGGGGCAGGTATGGGAGGCCGCGATGTATGCTGCCGCCAATAAAGTAGACAGGCTCATTGCAGCAGTGGATTACAACGGAAAGCAGATCGACGGATCCCTGGATGAAGTCCTGGGCATGGGCGATCTGAAATTAAAATGGGAAGCATTCGGATGGAAAGTACTGGAAGCCAAAGGCAATGATATGGAAGATATCCTTATCACACTAAAGGAGGCTATCTCACATACTGATAAAGGTATTCCTATCGTTATTTTGTTGCATACTGAGATGGGATATGGTGTTGATTATATGATGGGGACCCACAAATGGCATGGTGTTGCACCAAATGACGAACAAACAGCCAGGGCATTGGAACAGCTGGAAGAAACGCTTGGCGATTATTAAATTGATGTTTACCTCTACACTTAAATATATTCTCGCATTACTGCTGATATTCACTTTTTCAGCCAGTTTTGCTCAGAACAACTATCTGCAAGATGAGGAAAAGCCTCCTCCACTCACACGCATCCTCTTTGTATTGGATGGATCGCAGAGCATGATTGGCCGCTGGCAAAGTGATATTAAGATGAATATCGCTCAAGACCTGCTTTCGAATCTACTCGATAGCCTGAAGGATGTTGACAACATCCAGCTGGCTCTGCGTGTATATGGGCACCAGAAGACCTATCCTCCACAGGACTGTAATGATACCAGGCTGGTAGTGCCTTTTGCCGATGGCAATGCTATGCGGATCAAGAACCAGTTGCGCTATGTGAAGCCCAAAGGAACAACCCCTATTGCCGCTGCCCTGGAGCAGGCTGCAGGAGATTTCCCTAATTGTGATGATTGCCGTAACATTATTATCCTGATCACTGATGGACTGGAAGAATGCGGCGGAGATCCTTGCGCTGTATCCGCGGCATTACAAAAACAAGGTGTTGCACTGAAACCCTTCGTAATTGGAATAGGCAGGAATTTCAGAGAGGCCTTTGATTGTGTCGGGGTCTATTTCGATGCATCCAGTGAGGAGCAGTTCAGCAAAGCCCTTGACCTGGTCATCTCTCAAGCGCTGAATTCCACTACCGCTCAGGTCAACCTTCTCGACGAGTATAACAAGCCATCGGAAATCAATGTCAATATGACTTTTTACGACCATGTTTCCGGCAAGGTGGTATATAATTTCATCCAGACTCTTAACTCTAAAGGATTACCTGATACGCTGCTCATCGATCCACTGATCACATACGACATTGTTGTGCACACCCTCCCTCCTGCTCGTGCCGACAGCATCAAGATCACCCCCGGACAACATACCATCATCCCTGTCAACACCCCTCAGGGTCAGCTGCGGCTGAAGATGGAAGGAACGACATTGTCGAGCCGGAACCTTCAGGCCATTGTCAGGCAGGAAGGCAGCATGGAAACTATAAACGTGCAGCAGTTTGGCCAGACAGAAAAATACATCACTGGTGATTACAGCCTGGAGATCCTTTGTTTGCCAAGGATATACATCGACGACATCAATGTAGCCCAGAGCACAACCACAACTGTTGAGATCCCGGTTCCCGGTATTGCGGTGATACAAAAAACGGCACAGGGCTATGGAAGCCTCTATGTTGAGCGCGACAACGAGCTGGTGTGGGTTTATAATTTCAGGGAGAACCCCGTTCAGGAATCGCTGATTCTACAGCCCGGGAGGTACCGGGTGGTGTTCAGGCCCCGCTACACCAACAGGGCAATGTTTACCATTGAAAAACGATTCAGGGTCACATCAGGAAAGACAACCCATGTTAAAATTTACAAATAGCAGACGATCTTATGGCCCTTACAAACACTGTTGAAAAAAAATCTACGCGTGACGGATTCGGAGAAGCCTTACTTGAACTGGGACATAAAAATCCTGATGTTGTTGCGCTCTGCGCCGACCTTACCGGCTCCCTGAAGATGGGTGACTTTGCCAAGGCTTATCCCGACAGGTTTTTCCAGGCCGGGATCGCAGAAGCCAATATGATGGGAATGGCTGCAGGACTCACCATCGGTGGCAAGATCCCGTTCACCGGCACTTTTGCCAATTTCTCGACAGGAAGGGTGTACGATCAGATCCGGCAATCTATCGCCTATTCCGGTAAAAATGTAAAGATCTGCGCTTCACATGCAGGCCTGACCCTGGGAGAAGATGGTGCTTCGCATCAAATCCTCGAAGACATCGGTTTGATGAAGATGCTCCCGAACATGGTGGTGATCAACCCCTGTGATTTTAACCAGACAAAAGCAGCTACCATCGCCATCGCTGATCATGACGGTCCGGTATACCTGCGCTTTGGCAGGCCCTCATGGCCCAATTTCACAGCAGCAGATCAGAAATTTGAAATTGGAAAAGCCATCTCAATGAGAGAAGGCCATGATATCAGCATCTTTGCCACCGGGCATCTTGTTTGGACCGCCCTCAAGGCTGCCGATGAACTGGCACAACAAGGTGTAAGCGCAGAGGTCATCGACATTGCTACTATCAAACCACTTGACGAAGAGGCTGTGATAGCCTCCATTGAGAAGACAGCATGTGCTGTTACGGCTGAGGAGCACTCCATTTTTGGCGGTCTTGGCGACAGCATCACACAATGCCTTGCCAGGAAAAACCCGGCTCCCGTAGAGATGATCGCCGTGAATGACAGTTTCGGGCAAAGTGGTAAGCCACTTGAGCTGCTGGCCAAATATGGCCTCGATATTCCTGATATTGTGGCGGCAGCCATCCGCGCAATGAATCGCAAGTAAGGATTCGGCTCCGGCCTTTGAAAAATCCATTCTTTTTCTTATATTTATATGGTAATTTACCGGGGAATGCGGATATTTATTATTGGGTATATGGGAGCAGGCAAATCAACTGTTGGCAAACGACTCGCCAACAAGTTGAGCATCCCTTTTGTAGACCTTGATGATGCCTTCGAGGCCAAATACAGATACAGCATTCCACGCTTTTTCGAACATTTTGGTGAAGAACGTTTTCGGGAATTCGAAAATCAATGCCTTAAGGAGATCATACTTGAGCACGATACTGCCGTGATCTCGACCGGTGGAGGCACGGCATGCTCCGACAGGAATATGTTGCTCATGAACAGTGAAGGCACTACGGTTTACATTAAAATGACTCCAAAATCCCTTGCTCACCGGCTGAACCATGCCAGGCGCCTGCGTCCCGTTGTGCGTGATATACAGAATGAAGATATGCTGGGGTTTGTTGAAGACCAACTTTCAGAAAGGGAACTCTTTTATAGTCGGGCAAAGCATACTGTGAAAGGTGAAGATCTTGACCTGGAGGAGCTTGTAGAGATTATTGAAAGCTTTTGATATGCGATATCCGATATTCGAAATCCGATATTCGAAGCTATCTGGATTCTATTTTGAATTTATTTTATTTTGGTTTCTTTTTGAGGTTTGTATCGAGCGCGTAAATATTCGAATAAGCTGATCATTCTCATCCAGGGCTTTTGACAGTAACGCTTGATTGTTACATAATCCATTCATTTCAATTATTCTGAGATTAATCCAGGTTTCCCTTAATTCTTTTAAGACAATGCTTGCTTATGTATAAAATCTTTAGACGTTTCAGCTCCCTGAACTTCTCCAAAATTTAAGGCTACGCTTGTTCCTGATCTTACAAATTGCTTAGCCAGATGGTCACCCTCAAAAGTTGATTTAATGTATCGCTTAAGTGACAAAATATCGCTTGCAAAGCGAATTAATCTTTCCTCTAGTTCTTTCCTCATACATATTAATACCCAAAATGCAAAAATGTCGCACCTAAAAATCAAAAAATTCGGATATCGGATTTCGAATATCGGATTTCGGATTTCGGATTTCAAAAAGAAAGTAACAAGAGATAATGTTTGGAATTTCCCTATCGTTTGATCAGCAATACGACGTTCTCCACATGATGCGTTTGCGGGAACATGTCGACGGGTTGGACATTTTCGATCTTGTATTGATCCATCATGAGAGCAAGATCGCGGGCCTGTGTGGCTGGGTTACAGCTGACGTAGACGACTTTTTCGGGGCCAATTTTGAGGATTTGCCTGACAACCCTATCATGCATACCCGCACGCGGGGGGTCGGTGATGATCACATCCGGGCTGCCATTTTCCTGAATGAATTCATCATTAAGCACCCTTACAATATCGCCGGCATAGAAAACGGTATTATCTATATTGTTTAAGCCGGAGTTCTCTTTAGCATCCTCAATAGCTGTTTGAATATATTCTATCCCCACTACCTTTTTTGCCGAGCGGGCCACGAAAGCAGCGATGGTTCCTGTTCCGGTATAAAGGTCATAAACAACCTCATCGCCTTTCAATCCTGCAAAGTCCCTGGTAGTATGATAAAGTTTCAGAGCCTGGTCGCGATTGGTCTGGAAGAAGGATTTCGGCCCGATCTTAAATTTCAGTCCATCCATTTCTTCCATTATAAAGGCATCACCTTTATAATGTTTTACTTCCAGGTCGGAGATATCATCATTGCGTTTGTCGTTGATCACATACATCATTGAGCTGATCTCCGGAAACTTCTCGCTCAGGTGATCCATCAAGGCAGGCATCTTAATGTGATCCACATACCTGAAAACCATGATCACCATCAGGTCGCCCGTTGAAGAGGAACGGATGATAAGATTTCTCAGGTATCCATCCCAGGTCTTCACATCATAAAATTCATATTCATTTTCAAGGGCAAAGTCTCTTGCCGCGAGGCGGATGCCATTGGAAGGATCACGCTGCAGATAGCAGGTGTCGATGTCAAGAATGCGGTCGAACATACCCGGAAGGTGAAAGCCCAGACCGTTCCTGTTTCTTTCTTCCGGTTTATCGGGATCCGGCTTCTCGATGAACCATTTTCGGTTGGAAAAAGTGTACTCCAGTTTATTCCTGTAGTGATAACTTTTTTCTGAGCCAATAATGGGCATGATGTCCGGAAGCTCCAGCCCGCCAATCCTCTGCAGATTGTCGGCCACCAGCTTCTGCTTATAAAAAAGCTGATCGGTGTACTCCATATTCTGCCAGCGGCAACCCCCACAGGTTCCGAAATGTTCACATTTGGGTTCTACCCTCTTGTCGGAATATTTATGAAATTTCACGGCCCTCCCCTCAAAAAAGCTCTTTTTCTTTCGCACAACCTGTATATCCACGACATCGCCCGGAACGACAAATGGCACAAATATCACCATGTTATCAACCCTGGCTACAGCCTTGCCCTCCGACCCGGCATCAATGATCTCTACTTTTTCGTATTTGGGGAATGGTTTCCTGCTTCTGGCCATCTGTATAATTTTGTTGCAAAAGTACTATTAATTTAGGTGGTCTCAACCATCCACCTCACCCCCTGGCCCCCTCTCCTCAAGGAGTGGGGGAAAAGGGGCCAAGGGGTTAAGGGGGTGAGGTGCATTTAATGGCTATACACCCTTTTTTATCCATATATTTGTATGGAATTTAGAAACAAGCCAATGAAGATCCTCTCAATAGAACAAGTCAGGGAAGCAGACGCCTATACCATTAAGAATGAACCCGTCGACTCCATCGACCTGATGGAACGGGCCGCCAAGGTCTGCTATAAATGGATGACAAAGAATTTCGCAAGTACCGACAGGATCAAGATATTCTGCGGGCTCGGGAACAATGGAGGTGATGGATTGGCCAT
>QMPN01000052.1 GCA_003648575.1 Bacteroidota bacterium | reverse complement strand
GTCCAACCACCGGTGGTGCGTACGCCAGCTATGTGACCCAGGGAGATATCATCATTGGTGAAGAAGGTGCCCTGGTTGAATTTGCCGGGCCACGTGTTGTGATGGGCGGCGGATTCAGTGTCGACCGTGACATCATCACCACCAACAAACTCTATGAAACTGATAAGATCCAGCACCTGGTAAAAAGAAGGGAGCTTAAAGGCCTCCTCTCCTACTATGTGAGGCTGTTCTACGCCCTGCGCTTTCCCGACAAGCGCCGAAACCGTGGAAGGATCCTCGATTTCAGGAAAGCGTAACAAAACAATATTTATGAAGAGACCTGTCGTCAGATACATAATATTAGTGATAGGCCTCCTGATGGTGAGCGGGATCACACGATCCCAGAATCCTGCATGGATGTACTGGGACCCATGGACCTGTACCATTCCATCAAGGTATATTTCCGATATTGAAGTAGATGCAGAAGGAAGGAAATGGATAGGCACAGAACCCGTTTGCGGGGGTGGCATATGTACCGATGGCGGACTGGCAGTATTCGATGGCTATACATGGTTCGTATACGACTCACTGAACAGCAGCTTAAACTCAAATTTCATAGGATCTGTACATATCGATGCAGATGATGTGGTATGGGTTGGAACCAACCACGGGGAAGTTTCTTCCTTCGATGGCAGCATATGGGAAAAGCATCCTTTTCCTGTTAGCGTTAATGTTCCTGTTTTCAGCATTGAATCTGATCTTTACGGGAATATCTGGGCTACCACCGGTGGCCAGGGACTCTTTATGTACAACGGATCTGTATGGGAGCAACATCACTCCGGAAACTCCATCCTTCCCGATTACCTGAGCAGTGTAGATGTCGGCCCGGATAACTCAGTCTGGGCCGGAGGCACCGGAAATACGATATTTAAATACACCGGCGACTGGACGGGCACGGCCATGCCGGTGGAAATGTATTTCACATCCACCATCGCCATCAATCACGAAAACAGCGTATGGGTAGGCAGTGATGGAGTGTTTTGTAATTATTTCGCAGGAGTCTGGACTGTTTATGACGAAAATATCACCGGCATCCCTGATACGGCCATCGGATATGTCTTCGATATCACCTTCGACTACAGCGGGAACACCTGGATCGGGCATTCCAAAGGCCTGATTAAGTACGATGGTGCCGACTGGACCACCTATCTTCCGACAAATTCAGGCTTGCTTTCGGAGCACATCCAGGCCCTGGCAGCAGACGAACTTGGCAACCTCTGGATTGGCACGGCAGATACAGGATTGATCGCATACCAGGAAAATGGAGTCGTTTCGATATCCGATATTCGATATTCGAAATCCGATATCCGAGTATCTCTTCTGCCCCCTTTTCCAAACCCATCGGAGGGTGCGGTTACCATCCAATATGAACTTGAAGAAGCAACACATATCCAATTGAGTATCGTTGATATATTCGGCAGGGTGGTAGAAATATTGAATATGGGTCCGGAAAATAAAGGAAAGCACTCTATTATATGGAATAATGATAAGCTAAAAGGAATATACTTTATACGCTTGAGTTCAAACAATCAAAGCCTAAGCAGGAAATTAATTCTCCACTAATCATTAATCACCAGGATCTAATCCTTCAGGAAAGCGCCGTTTTTCCTCACATCCCAAAATCTATAATCCCTTTCCGGGGCTTTCACCCATGGCGGCACTGATGAGTCGATGATCACCAATCCTGGATCAAACCACTGAAATACATCTTCCGGATCAAAAGGACAATCTCCCCTGAGTATGAGGTAATCCAGTTTGAGCCTTTCGCGGGGCGGATGGCAGTGAGGAAATTTGTCCTGCCAGATGACAATACGAGAGCCAGTTATATTTGGTATTTTAGTATCAGGAAGAAGACAGATTTGTGGAGCATCCAGGCCTTTTTCGAGCCAGAAGGGCTTGATGCTGTAATCAAGCTTTCCTTCAGATGCAAGGATTGAGGAGTCAGCCATAAAAGTGTGTGATGACCCTTGTATGATATCATAGGCTGAGTGTCCGCGGATAGAATATACAATAAAGATCTTCTGGCCTTGTCTGAGATAATTGCTGTTAAGGCGATGAGCAGAAAATACCATCAGCGACATCAGTCCCGCAATAAGAAAAAGTTTTTGTTTTCCGATCAGGAAAGCAGAAAAGCAACATATGATCAACCCAATCAGTATTGCCATTGGCAGGTCGACATATATTCCTTCAAGCATGCCGTATGGGATGCGATCTACCAGGCTAACTCCGGCATCCATGATCCCAATCAATTTCAGGAAGATCCAGCTGGCTGCTTCAGCTGCTATGCTGGATGCCGGCATCATAAAGAGAAGGATGCCTGCGTATATGATCAAGGAAGAAAGAGGGATCACAATAAGGTTGGTCAGCAGGCTATACAGTGGAAACTGATGGAAATAGTAGAGCAGCACGGGAAAGGTACCCAACTGGGCGGCTATGGATACAGAGGTGATAGACCAGATGCTGTTGGTAAGCTTATACCTGAAATAAAGCAAGTTGCTGATGGGCTTTTGAAGAGAAATGATGCCCAGCACTGCGGTATACGACAGCTGGAAACCTGCACCGAAAAGGACATATGGATCGAACAACAGCATTAATATGGCAGATGCAGCAAGGGTGTTGTACACATTCTTATGCCTCCCCAGAGCATTGCCAAGTATAAAAAAACTAATCATACAGGAAGCCCTGACCACCGGGGGTGCAAGACCGGTAATAAGGGCGTAGGACCAGATGCAGGCCATAAGCAAAACAGGCAAAAGGAGTTTTCCTACCCTTATCCTCTTCAAAATTCCAAACATAAAATTAAGCACCAGGAAGATGACCCCAACATGAAGGCCCGATACACAAAGGATATGCATGGCTCCTGCCCTGGCATACACATCACGTATGTCGGCATCGAGCTGGCTGTCTTCTCCCAGCAATAGAGCAGAAGAAATGCCAAAATACTTTCCCCGGATACCATTTGCACGGAGCTTCGCCAACAGGCTTTGCCTGATTCCATCCGCTAAACGCAACAAATCAAAACCGGCAGCATGATCACTGATCTGCCATTGTCCCTTTTTGAGATATGCACTGTGGAAAATTCCTTTCCGGGCCAGGTATTCCTTATAATCAAACTCCGCAGGGTTTGCAGGGGACCTGAGCTCTCTGAGATCTGCAGATATTAACAAATATGTTCCCGCCGGCACACTCAGCAAGCTGCTATCCTGTTCTGTATACAGCATCATATCAGCATGCATCTCATGCCAGCCCAGGCTGTCGCATACTGATATCACCCTCACTTTACCCCTGCATGAGCGTGCACGCATTTCGAAGGTCTCATCCAGGCTGCACAGGTACATATGCTCTCCTGACGGGACCTCAGAAAGGATCATTTTCCTGGAAGACTCTTTTTTGCCTGTAAAAAACAGCCCACTGAGAAACATGAACAGAATGATGAAACTGCCATATAACCACCTGCTGCGATAGCTAAATAAAATGCCATAAAATATCCCGCCGGCCATAAGCGGAATAGCAGCAATCCATAATAGATAATTGTTTGCCTCCAGGCCTTGTCCATAGGCCATAAGCACACCCGCAATATAGGGCAAGATCAACCTCAGCAGGGGAATACGGCTCCACATGAGTAAGCATTAATAGATGATGAAAAGATTCCTTCTACCTATTAATACGGTAAATCAGAAAATGTCACACTAAAGGGTTGAGGGTTCGGGGTTGGGTGTTGAGTGTTCCACCTTCGCTCCGCTTCGGCGGACACAGTGGGTGTTGAGTGTTGGGTGTTGAGTTATTTTCGATACTCGATACTCGATACTCGATACTCATTACTCAATACTCATCACTTAGACTGCTGTAGCCGTTGGTATATCAGCTGTGCTGCCATTTCCGATGCGCCGGGGCCACCTAGCTTTTTATGCAGGGTTTCCAGGTCGGAAAGCATTTGTGAGCGGTATTGATCATCAGATATCAATCGGGTAAGCTCACTTTTGAGACGGCCCGCATTAAATTCACCCTGAATCAGTTCTTTTACTACTTCGCGATCCATAATTAGGTTAACCAGGGAAATATATTTTATGTCTTTTATTAGCCTTTTGGCTATGTAATATGAGATCCATCCGCCCTTATAACAGACTACCTCAGGAACCTTGAAAAGGGCTGTTTCCAGTGTAGCTGTTCCGGAGGTAACCATGGCCGCATCCGCAATACGCAAAATAGCATGCATCTTGCCTTTTATGATCTTCACACCTGCAATTCCGTCAGCAGCATCATAATAGCTATCAGGAGCTGAAGGAGCGGCAGCAATCACAAACTGGTGGTCAGGAAAATGTTTTGTCATCTCCATCATCACCGGCAGCATCTTTTTGATCTCCTGCTTGCGGCTTCCCGGCAGGACAGCCACGACAGCTTTACTATCAAGTCCGGCCTCTATCCTGATGTTTTTTTCATCATCTGTTTCATTTTGAATTGCATCCAGCAAGGGATGGCCTACAAAATCTACGTTATAATCGAATTTGGCATAAAAATCTTTTTCGAATGGCAGGATCACGTACATCCGTTCCACATACTTTTTGATCTTATGCACTCTTGAGCGCTTCCATGCCCACACCTGTGGTGAGATGTAATAGAATACCCTGATCCCCTGCTTTGCAGCAAACTCTGCCATCCGCAGGTTGAAACCGGGATAGTCGACCAGTATGAGTACATCAGGCTTATATTCGAGGATGTCCTGCTTGCAGAATTTCATATTCCGCAAAATGGTCCTGATGTTCATCAACACCTCCGCGAAGCCCATGAATGCGAGGTCGCGGTAATGCTTCACCAGGACTCCACCTGCATCTTCCATCAGGTCGCCTCCCCAGCAACGAAAATCAGCATCCGCATCCTGCTTTTTCAAGCCATTCATCAACTTGGAAGCATGCAGGTCGCCAGAGGCTTCACCGGCTATGATGTAATATTTCATCTAATAACAAAATAAGCAATCACGTATACAAAAGTCACTAACAACAAGCCCTTCCCCGTATCGTCATATTTTTTGTTAACGAAATAATATCGGATAAAGAAGAGGTTGATCACCGGGCTGATAAGCTGAAGCAGGGATTCATCGAACTGCAAGGGGGCAGCCGACAGGTCTTGATAGAGATATAGTATTCCATACAACAAGCCATAGGTGACTAATGGCATGAGTATGCCGATCAGTATACCGAACCACATTGAATTCCTGTTAAACATCCAGATCAAATTTATGAAGATGCTCCATCGCATGGTGGGCTGTCAGGTCGTAATGAACCGGTACCACCGAAACATAATTGTCGCGAAGCGCTGCTTCATCTGTTTCTTTTCTTTCATCGAGCAGTTCAAACTTGCCGGTAAGCCAGTAATAGTCCCTGTTGGCAGGATCTTTACGCTCATCATACTCCTCCACCCAGCGGGCATTGGCCTGGCTGCATACTTTGATGCCCTTGATATCGGCTCCGTTCACAGCAGGGATATTCACATTCAGGCAGGTACGCTCAGGCAAGCCTTTTTCAAGAACTTCCATACATATCTTCCTGATATATTTATCTACCTTGCTGAAGTCCGCATCATGTCGATAGTCACACAGGGAGAATCCGATGGATGGTATGCCGCTAATGGTACTTTCCAGCACGGCACCCATGGTTCCGGAGTAAACAATGTTCACTGCTGCATTTGAGCCATGGTTGATCCCTGAAACAAGCAGATCTGGCTTCTTACGAAGTACGATCTGTTCGCCGAGTTTCACGCAATCGACGGGTGTGCCCCTGCAGGACCATACTTCAAGTCCGTTTTCTTCTGATCTTTTCTTCAGCCTGAGCGGATTGCGCACGGTAATGGCATGCCCGGCCCCCGACATGGGTTCCTCCGGAGCTACGACTGTAACGTCGCCCAATTCCTGCATGATGGCGACCAGCTTAAGAATTCCCGGTGCTGTATACCCATCATCGTTTGTAACCAGTATGTGTGGTTTTTTCATTTTTATGATCCCAGTATAAAATTACTAAAACTTGCCCAACTCTTCATATAGCTTCAGTACCGGCAAGCCCATTACATTGTAAAAAGAGCCATCGACTTTTTCTATCCCGACATATCCGATCCACTCCTGAATGCCGTAGGCACCGGCCTTGTCGTATGGCCTGTACTGATCCACATAGAAGGCGATCTCTTCCTCTTTAAGCTCTTTAAAGTAAACATCCGTACTCACGGCAAAGTTCACCTCTTTCTGAATGCTTCTCAGGCTGAGGCCTGTGATAACCTGGTGCATCTTTCCCGAAAGCTGCCATAATGTGGCCATGGCCTCCTCACGGGAAGCCGGTTTTCCCAAAATCTTTCCATCGAGGCAGACAATGGTGTCGGCAGTGATCAGCAGGGTCTTTTCTGTAAAGAAGGCTGATTCGAAAGCATCAGCTTTCAAACAACTCAAATGGATGGCAATCTCTTCCCCTTTCAATTCAGGGGGATATGTTTCTTCAACCGGCCTGGCTTCTATGGTGAAATCAATTCCCAACTCAGCAAGCAGGGCATGCCTGCGAGGTGATCCTGAGGCCAGGATGATGTCATATTTGTCCAGGTTTTTCAGCAACATGTTTAAAAGCTAATATAGATCAGTTCCATCGATAATATGCCCGCCAGCATGATGATCTTGGCTGCATTTCCAAGGAAAGCGTATGCCTCGGTTTTGCGTGATATGATCACCTGGTAAAAAAGGTACAGGAGCAGGGTCTGTACAGCCAGCAAGAGATACCAGAAAGGAAGCGTAAAGCCTTTGGAATAAAGGTACCATTGTGCCCCGGCCAGGGCCACTACGGTGAGCAGGATCAGTATTCCGGCAATCATTCTTGCTGCATTGATCCCCCAGAGCACGGGCAGGGTCCTGAAGCCCATCTTCATGTCTCCATCCATATCCTGTATATCTTTTAAGATCTCCCTGAAGAGGGATACCAGGAAAGCAAAAAGTGCATATGCCCATACATAGCTGTTGATGGCAGACAGCTGCCCCATCACACTCACAAATTCATCTCCGCTATTGAGCAACATAAAAAATTCGAACAGCCATACGATGAGCACCACCATGGCAGAGAGTATGGCCACGATCAGGTTCCCCCAGAAGGGCATTCGCTGGTATCGTGAGGAGTAAAACCACAGCAGCCCGATAATGGCCGGAAAGATAAGTCCAAGCTGAGATGATCCGGCCATCCACGACAGGTAGAAGCCGGCCAGGATGGCTATACCATTAAATATATAATATGCCCTCAGAGCCAGTCTGACAGAGATCATGCCTTCAAGCATATTCTTGCCCGGTTTATTTTTATGATCGGTGTTCACATCAAAATGATCATTGATGATATAACCTGCTGCTGCGATCAGTACGGTGATCAGCACCAGTATGAGAAAGTTCAGATGTCCCAGGGGTGGTTCCACCCTTTGCATGTTCATCACCGGCCGGATGATACCATACCCCAGCAAATACTGTGTCAGAACGATAATGGCCAGGTTGGGAATGCGCAGCATCGACAACCAGCATCTGAGCTTATTTGGTCTACCACTTGAATGCGTCATCATCCATCCAGTTTTTTTGCAGTTTTAATACTTGTTCAATTATATCCCTTACACAGCCTCTCCCGCCTTCATAATGGGAAATATATTTCGATATGGATCTGATCTCCTCTGCGGCATCGGCCGGGCATGCAGCAACACCGGCCTGCTGCATCACATGGTAATCAGGGATGTCATCTCCCATATAAACCACTTCCTCGCGACTGATATTGTTTTCTTCGAGGTATTTCTCAAATACGTCTATCTTATGTTCCACCCCCAGAAATACGTCTTTAATACCCAATGAAGCCAGGCGGTGTGACATGGAAGGTGATTTACCCCCGGATATCACGGCAATACGATATCCTTTCTTCACTGCCAGTTGCAAGGCATAGCCATCCCTGACATTTGCTGTACGCAAAGGCTCGCCCTTTTCTGTCAGCATCACGATGCCTTCGGTCAGCACGCCATCATAATCGAACACAAAAGTGCTGATATTTCTAAGGAGTTCTTTATAATTCGTCATCTGCTTTATTTTTCCTGTTCTGAAATATTGTCAGAAATTCTTTTGTACAGTTCCTTGATCGCTTCATGCCCTTTGAGCATATCGAGGTGTTTCCTGATGACCTCACGGTCATTTCTTTTGGCCGGGCCCGTTTGAGCCTTGTCGGGGCCAAGTGCCCTTGCTTTGGCTGCCGTTTCGATAATCAGGGGCGACAGGAGATCAAAATCCAGCTCCTGTTCCTCCATCAAATGGCGGGCAATGTCATACATATGGTTGCTGAAATTCGAAGCAAATACTGCCGCAATATGAAGGGAAAGCCTCCTGTCAGAATCAGCTACGATCACCTTATTGCTGATTTTCTTCGCTGCTTCCACTAATATGTTTTCATTATCGATGCGGTTGGCCTCAATCAGCAGGGGAACCTCTTTCATGTCAATCGGCCTGCCTTTCGTAAAAGTTTGCAAAGGATAGAAAACACCTGTGTTCTCTGAATACCTGCTAAGGATCTCCATGGGTACAGATCCGGAAGTATGAACAAGCATTTCATCCTTTAAAGGCATTTCCGAGAGAGCCTCCTCCATCGCAGCATCCGGCAGGGCCATGATATAAAGGTCCTTTCCGGGAACAATTGTCGCACCTCTTTCAGCGAGTTGGCAAATGGTGAAACCAGCTTCGAGCATGATCTCTGCCAGGTGAGTTCCAACATTCCCTGCTCCAACGATGACGATATCTTGTATTGTTTCCATAATCAAGCTTGCTGCGAATTTACTAATAAACATTAAACATTTTTGTGAAACAATTGTTATATGAGCACTACAACAAACGAATGACAAGTCAGTATTCCATAAAAGACCTGGAAAGAATTTCAGGAATCAAAGCTCATACGATCAGGATATGGGAGAAGCGTTATAATATTCTCCACCCTGAACGCACGGATACCAATATCCGTTATTATTGCGATGATGACCTGAAGCGATTGTTAAACATTTCGGTGCTGGTAAATAATGGTCACAAGATTTCCAAAGTCTCTACACTTGATAATAAGAAGCTGAGCCAGAAGATCCTTGAACTTAACAATGTGCAATCGCCCGAGCGAAGTGGGCAGATTGAGAACCTTATCGTTACCATGATCGACCTTGATGAGATCAAATTCGAGAATGTATTAAACAATTCCATCATTAAGATAGGCTTCGAAGATACACTGTTCAATGTCATCTACCCACTCTTGAACAAGATTGGCATTCTATGGCAGATTGGTAGTATCACCCCTGTTCATGAGCACTTTATATCAAACCTGATCAGGCAAAAGCTTTTTGCAGCTATCGACGGTTTACCGGTAGAAAGGTCCAAAAACAGCAAGACTTTCCTGCTGGTCCTCCCGCAATGGGAGCTTCACGATATTGGTTTGCTTGTACACAATTACCTGATACGAAAGAAAGGGCATAAAACTATTTTTCTGGGGCAAGGCGTACCCCTGCTTGATGTGGAAGCCATTGATAAACTTGTGGATCCCGATATGCTGGTCACCTCTTTTTCCACCCCCGTGGAAACCTCTATGATGGGGGATTATCTGAAGGAGCTCTCGACACATTTTAAGGGAAAAGCAATATATGTTGGCGGTATACAGCTAGATAAAATATGTGACAGTCTTCCTAAGACCATTCATAAGCTTCCTACCGTACTCGAATTCCGCGATAAAGTCCTGAGCAAGATCTAAACTCATACCTTTTCTCATCTCTTCACACCCTATTTTATCAAATTATCTTCTATTTAGGTACATTTTTACCTTTATTCCTTTACTCTGATTTTCAGTTATTTACTATTTTTATTTAGATTTATTCTAAAATACTTATCCAAAAACTTGACTTTTGTCATTGGATATGTTTAACTTTGCAATCAAGTAATTAAACAAACACCAGGAAAACATGACCACGATAGACTTCAACTATAAACTCACCGGGATGCAGAAACATCTCCAATATTTTGCCAAGAAGTTGACCAATAATGAGGATGATGCCCAGGACCTGCTCCAGGAGACCTTTTTAAAGGCACTCACCTTCAAGGATAAGTTTGTTGATTCAACAAATCTGAAAGCCTGGTTATTTACTATTATGAAGAATATCTTCATCAATAATTACCGTCGCAATGTGCGCGCACGTACCATTATCGATACTACAGATAATCTTTATCATATTAATAATTCCAGTGCTCATGTTTCAATTTCACCCGAATCTGAAATAGCTGAAAAAGAGATACTACGTGAGATCGACACCCTTTCTGATGACCACAGGGTGCCATTCGAAATGCATACACAGGGCTTCAAATATAAAGAGATCGCAGAAGAACTTGAGATTTCCATAGGCACGGTAAAGAGCAGGATATTCTTTACACGCAAAAAGCTGATGGCAGGCTTAAAGGATTTCGACAATTAGTAAACAATTCAACAGGATAAACAGCCGGGACTGAAAAGTTTCGGCTTTTTTATTGCCCGGCACCATGTATCTGGCACCTGGCACTCTAACTATTCGAATGTAAATGAGATCTGCCAGACTTTGGACTTGAGGCTTGCAATGCCGCCTGTATAGATATTATCTTCATCCTGGAGCAGGTTAAACAGGCCATACGACATCTTAACTTCTATCCCGAGCTTAAACCAGGCATTGTAGAATTCAAAGCCTGCCCCTATTTCGGCAGCAATATCGTGTTTTCTTAATTTTACCAGGGTCTCATTATCATCTTCCTTCTTCTGGGTACGTGTGGCAGCCAGGTCGAGCACATATTTCGCGCCACCCAGGACATAGGCTCCAAAATTATGCACCCGCTTGGATCGGTAACGCACGTGCAGGGGAATATCGATATGTGCAGAGGTAACACTCTTATTGATCTGTACAAAAGAGAGTTGTCCGTCATCAAATGCCGCCATATAATAATCAAGGGAGCGCTCACCAAAAGCAAGTGATGGAATAAGCCGCAGGTCGAAATACTTACCCAGCTTCAGGTTTCCAACGATACCAACGGTAAACCCAATTGTTGGCTTAGATTCCACATTCAGCAGGTGAAGTGAATCGGCAAAGATATCAGGTGACTGCAATGAATCATAGGTAACCCGTTGAAAGCCTTCATTCATTTGCACAGTAAAGTGCATCTGGTTCAATGCAAGGATAAACCCAAAATGATACTTCGAATGATTATAGTTTGGCAGGTTCATCACGCCTCTTTTCTGAGCCTGTGCCGGAGCGGCAGTCAGAAGGATCAAGGCAATGGTAAAAATGCTTATGTATCGTATCAACTTCAAAGAGTCCCAGTATTAATAATGTAATTAACGGGTGTTTTAGAGGTTTATTTCAGCGAATAATAATTTTTGCAAACTTATTGATTTATCCTTTACCCCCCAAGTTTCCCTAACTCCTCCATGAAGCGGGAGCGATCGATGGGCACAACACCCACCTTTTCACATACGATCCCACCTGCCAGATTGGAGACTTCAGCAATGATTTTCAGCGGAGCATCTGCCGCCAGGCAGAGAGAAGCTACACTCACCACCGTATCACCGGCACCGGAAACATCAGCAATATTTCTCATATGAGCGGGGAGCAGGTGGCTTTCGAGTACCTGATCCTTCCTGGCCGAAATATAAATACCGTGTTCCGAGAGGGTGATCAGGGCAATGTCGACATTGATCTCATCACGCAGAAGGTTCACAGTATCATTCAGAATATCTTTATCGGGCTCCCTGAAATCAATTTTCAGGCCTTCTTTCAGCTCCTTGAGGTTAGGCTTAAAAAGCCTAACGTTTCTGTAGAGGTCAAAATTTTTCTTCTTGGGATCTACTACTACAGGAATATCATTTTCACGGGCCATCACGATCAATCCTTCAATCACTACAGGAGTGAGTATGCCTTTATTGTAATCCTGGATGATCATCACATCTATCTTACGGGCCTTGATCTGATGGAGGCATAAGTCCAGAAATGCTTTTTCATCCAACGGGTTCAGGTCGTGTGTAACCTCCTCATCTACCCTCAATAGCTGGCTGTTGTTACCGATGATCCTGAACTTGGTAGTGGTGATCCTGTCGTCACTCCGGTATATCCCGGCACTCGAAAGGCCTTCCTTTTCCATAATATTCAGAAAAACATCCGCTTTCATTTCAGTGCCAACCACAGAGCAAAGGACTGCCTCCGCTCCCAGCGCACTAATATTCACTGCTACATTGGCAGCACCACCGAGTCTTTCCTCACGGTGGTTCACGTCCACAACCGGAACAGGTGCTTCCGGCGATATACGGTCGACCACACCCCAGAGGTAGGAATCCACCATCACATCACCAACGACCATAACTCGTTTGTCGCCAAAAGATTCAACTAGCTGAGAATAACTGCCCATGCCGGATGCTTATTTAAGTTCTGCCAGGGCATCAGAGATCCTGGTAATAGCCGTGATTAGGAGTTTCTTGGATGTGGCATAGGATATCCTGATACAATCCGGGTTACCGAAGGCGTCGCCGGGCACCAGGGCCACATGTGCATGGTTGAGCAGGTACATGCAGAGGTCGCTGCTGTTCTTCATCTCCGCATCACCGAACTTCTTACCATAATACGCTGTCACATTCGGGAAGAAATAGAAGGCCCCTTCCGGCATGTTATTCCTGAACCCCGGAACCTCCTCCAGCAGTCCGTAAACAAGCTGGCGGCGTTCTTCGAATGTCGCCACCATTTTCCTGACATCCTTATTGGTAGCAGGATCACAATTCATAGCTGCAATGGAAGCATACTGTGAAATAGAGCAGGTAGCTGATGTTACCTGTCCCTGGAGTTTATCACATGCCCTGGCAATTTCAAGAGGGGCCGCGAGGTATCCCACACGCCATCCGGTCATGGCAAAACCTTTAGAAACACCGTTGATGGTGATCACACGATCCTTTATAAAATCGAATTGTGCGATACTTTCATGAGTGCCCTCAAAGCGTATGAGCTCATATATCTCATCGGAGATAATATAAATGTTCTCGTGTGCTGCAATGACCCTGGCGATAGCTTCGAGCTCATCTTTAGAATAAACAGAACCTGTGGGGTTACACGGGCTACTGTATATCAATACTTTTGTCCTGGGTGTGATGGCTGCTTCAATCTGTTCCGCTGTGACCTTAAAATCATTTTCCAGGCTGGCATCAACGACCACAGCTGTACCCTCTGCCAGCTTGATAATCTCTTTATATGATACCCAGTAAGGAGCAGGGACGATTACCTCATCCCCTTTATTCACCAGGCACATCATCACGTTGGCGATAGAATGCTTAGCGCCGCCCGATACGATGATCTGATCAGGGGAATAATCCAGACCATTATCTCTTTTGAATTTCTCGGCAATGGCCTGCCTTAGTTCTGGATATCCCGGTACCGGTGGATAGTGTGTTTTGTTCTGATCGATGGCTGCATGGGCTGCATCTTTAATGAACTCAGGCGTATTGAAATCGGGTTCCCCTATGCTGAGGTTGATCACATCATAACCTTTTGCCCTCAGCTCACGGCTCTTCCTGGTCATAGCCAGGGTTTCTGATTCTGAGAGCATCTTAATACGTTCCGATAAGGCTTCCATACTTCTTACATTTTTAAAAAGAGAAGCAAAGGTAGTAATTTTCACGCCGGATACCAGATATTGGGTTGCGGAGACTTGAAACTAGAGACTTGAAACTGGGAACCGGGAACTCTTTTAAAACATTTCCCTGATCTCTTCTTTGAGAAATTTTAATGCGACCTCACTGGCATGAGATTTTTTTTCCAGGTTTTGACCAATCACCTGCTGGCCATATTCTACGGCACTGCTTTTCTCTCCCATGCCGGCAGCTGCTGTATTGATATCACTCAGGACTTCTTCCTTTGCACCTTTCACAAGATCCCACGCTTTGTCTGAAATATAGATCTGCTGGGCCAGGTTATGTTCATACTCTTCCCGTACGGTGCGGAGCAGTTCTGCATGCAACAACTCTTTGCTCATACCGGCTTTGTTCACCCGTAGCACCATATTGGCCGGGCTGATGCGTTCCATGAATAAGACTATTCTTTCATATGCCTGGAAGCGCATGGGAATAACCGCTTTTCGGGTGCCGTCCTTCTTCTCTTCCCTGAGTTGTTTCACTTCATGGTCGAGGAAAGAACGGATCAGAAAGTAAGCAACAGCAAAAACTATTAGCGACGGAAGGACGTATTTTAATATTTCGAGAAATTCATTCATTACAAAGGCTTTATTTTGTTCAGAAACGCTAAAGTGCAAAGTTAATTGCTTTTCCGAAAGAACCCCAGGTCTGCTTTCGAGT
>QMPN01000051.1 GCA_003648575.1 Bacteroidota bacterium | reverse complement strand
ATCATGTTGCAGGCACAGGCAGAAAAAGCCTGGGAAATATGGAATTCTGAACTCTGAAAAATGCTATAAAAAAAGCCCCTGCTTTTGGGCAGGGGCTGGAGATAAATAGTATATTCTTATTATTTTTTGATCACATCAGAACTCTTCCTTTTCGGAACTTCACGGTCGATAGGAGCTTTTCTTAATGTGCTCTTATCCTGTACTTCAAAATGTTTGAGTGGAATCACTTCCTCAACGGAATTGCCATCATTTGAGGTCCGTTGTTCTACTACATGGCCATTATACAATGTCCCATTCTGATAATATAATCCTTCTGCCTGATTGTTCGGGTCAGCATCCCTGGCAAGGCCACGCTGTAGCTTTTCGTTATAATCAGCGGCTATCACATCTTCCGGCAAGCTTTTGTTCTCAAAACCTGCACGTTTCCCGATGGCGATCCAGCTAAATTGGATATTGCTTTTTCCATTGTTGTTTTCTTCAACCCTGAAGCCGTCAGAATCAACCTGATCAAGGTATACTCCTTCTGATTTCCCGATTGGGGTGATGGTAACGATAACGGGTTCAGATGATGAAACAATATTTGCAAAGGCATCATCGAAGACGATGTTGGATTTCCCATTCTGCATCTGGCCAATACCGTAGGTCTGCACCGTCATTTCTGGTGATACCAGGGTATACATTACATTATTGTGTCCTGAGTTGTCCATTTGAAGGTGCACATCAGCTCCTGTGCGGTATACATCACCTTTGGCATAGACGCTGTAGTTTTCGCCTTCAGCATACAATCCATAAACTTCTCCATTGATATGTGCACCAAAAAGATCACCAAATACACCAATCCCTATATCGCTCATTGGCTCTGTCTGGGATTTACCGGTACCATTTGCGGTACCACCATTGAAGTACCCACCATATATTTGATTTGAGCTGGTCCTGTATCCAAGAGAACCCCAGTCGCCTGATCTGATTAGCCCAAGTACACCACCGGTTCGTTGATTTGCATTCTGAGAATAGCCGGCAACACCGAAACCATAATCAACACCAACATTATTATATCCCATTACACCACCAATAGCCTGTGTTGCTCCATATCCGCCTCCGCTTTCTGAGGAGTTCCATACGCCATGCCCGACAATAGCAAAGTCGCCATTATCCAGGTTCTGGCTTGTTCCACCAAGGGAACCATATACGCCGGCATCAGTTGTACCAAGGGCACCAAAAAATGGTTCAGAATTGTATTGTCCGTACACACCATAATTTGCTGTCCCGATACCACCAAAATTAGGATCGCTTGCTGCGCCGTCTTGTCCGTACACACCCCAGTCGGTGCCGGTACCGTCTAAGCCGAGGCGACCATGATGTCCGGTAATTCCGGCTTCACCATAGGCGCCTGAATTGGCGCTACCCAGGCTACCCCTGTTACCCTGCGTTGGGGTAAGATAGAACTCACCATAGGCACCATGAATATCGGTTCCCAGGTATCCAAAGTTTGAGTAATTGTCATTCTCACCGTAAACACCGCTACCCTGTCCAAGGTCCCAGCCACCAATGGCCAGTGTTTCAGTTGATGTAGAAGTGCCAGCAGAAGTCGCTGCGTTAATACCCCTTGAGCCAGTTGATTCTGAGTTATTATCGATATACATGGCCGATGAAGCAGCATCAGAGAGCAAAACGTAAGCCTGTACTGTACCAATGTAATTATGCCATACACGTCCGGCCTGACTTACTCCCCACAGATCCTCATTGGGATCCGCTGTAATACTCAGATAAGGCACAGTGGCCGGAGCATCGACATGAAGTTTGAACATTGAGCTTCCTGCATAACCAAAGCGAACCATGGGTTCATAATTGGTTTCACCATTTATGAATACCTTCCCCGGTCTTCCGCTAACATAGATACTGTCGTAAGCCCAAACAGGTCCGTCAACTTCCAGGTCTGTTCCGGGTGTTGTTGTACCTATCCCAACTTCACCAATTGTGTAATAGATGTCGCTTCCAGTCGGGGTCCAATAACCACCTATCTCGCTGGCATCTTTCAGACGTTCCCAGCTAGCTGAGGCAGGTGTGCCCGCGTTATAGTAAAAACCCGGCGTATTGTCCGTTTGAAAAACAACCAGGCCTGTCGGCGGGTTACTTATGGCGTTCCGTTGCGTCAGGTCCATCCTTGGAAACAGGAAACCTTTTGATGTCGACTGCACATCCAGCATGGCAGACGGGTCGGCGGTTGCTGAAGCATTATCAGATACAAGAACCTGTGAGATCACAGGAGGAGTTGCAAACACAAAGATCAATGCAAGGATGATGGGGTAAAGTAGCTTCTTCATGGTGATATTTTTGTTTATTATTATCTAAGTACAAATATATATCCATAAAGTGGTTAAAATAATACGTTAATGTACTGAACTCTAACTACGTAAATATTACAAGTGTATAGATGAAACCCACCATAGCAGGCATAAAAAAAACCCTGCCATACCGGTAGGGTTTCAAATATTTTTTTTCATATGAAAGTAGGATCACTTGCCTTTATCCGTAGTATTCTTGCTTTCTTTAACTTCTTCGATCTCAGGAAGCTTCGATTTAGCATCTTTACTGAGGATAATCCTGTTCATTTTTGTCTCAGGAGCCGCTCTCTCAATCTCATTATTTTCTGTACGTGGCTGGCCAGGAGCCTCGCCAAGGTGGAGCTCACCATTCTGATAATACAGTCCTTCTCCTTGGGGTTCATTCGGGTTACCATCATTGGATAATCCCTGATCTATCTTCGAGCTGTAATCAGCTGAAGTCACTTCAGAAGGCAAACTCACATTTTCATAACCGGTTCGTTTACCAATGGCGATCCAGCTGAATTGAACACTGCTTTTCCCACTGCGGTTCTCAGCCACTCTGAAGCCTTTCCCATCTACCTGTTCGAGGTGCACACCTTCGGTTTCTCCAATTGGTGTAATCGTGACAATGATAGGCTCGCTATCGGATACTATATTTGAAAATGCTTCATCAAATTCAATTCCGGCCTTTCCATTCTGTAACTGGCCAATACCATAAGTTTGTATCGTCATCTCAGGTGTTACCAGAGTATACATGATGTTGTTTTGTCCGCTGTTGTCCTGCTGCAAATGGACATCAGCTCCTGTACGATACATATCGCCTTTTGCGAAAACACTATAATTAGCACCTTCTGCATAAAGGCCATATATATTCCCATTTATGTGAGCACCAAAAAGATCGCCAAAGGCACTAATAGCCATACTTGATATGGGTTGCGATGAATTCTTACCACCACTTCCGCCATTATCTACAATGCTGTTGGAGAAGTAACCTGCAGTCATGCTTCCGCTACCTGGCCTATAGGCTAATGATCCCCAAATATTGGCACCATTATCAGATCCGAGCACTCCCCCTCTATTTCTATCACCTCCATCAGTCTGTGTATATCCAGCCACGCCAAAAGTATATTGGGCTGCAGTACCGGTATTGATCCCTAACACGCCTCCTCGGGTATCATCGTAAGCAAAACTACTACCATCATCACCACTACCATTAACACCATATCCTTTAACACCAAAATCTCCATCTGAGTTAGAACCAGCAAGTTCTCCTCTGGCTCCTGCATCAGTATACCCTAAGCGTCCAATATGTCCATCATCATGTTCACCATAAGCCCCACTGCTACTGGATCCTAAAGATCCCCAGTGCTGGTTGGAATGCATACCGTATGCACCATGGTTGGTGGTCCCCAATCCACCATAATTTGGATTGCTTGCAGAGCCGTCGTCTCCATAGGCTCCATACTCATTATTTGCCCCTGGGCTGTCTGAACCAAGCGATCCCCAGTAGTCAGTACCAGTCGCCGTACCATCTGAATTGAAACCTGAAACTCCACTGTATTGTCTTCCCAGGGATCCTCTATGTCCATTACTATGTTCGCCGGAAACACCGTGGTATTCAGTACCAACCCAGCCTTTATTGTCATGGTTTTGATTTATTGCAAATATCGCAGTAGCATCTCCTTCAACAAAAACTCCAATCCCTGCCGGCGTAGTAAGTCCCGTATTTGTTAAAGAAACCTGGATTCCATAAGCATATGTTGATGCATCACCGTTAGTGTTTATGATTGACAGAGCCGGATGAGCGGCAGCTGATCCTAGTCGATAGGCCGAAGTTGCAGACCCATAATACTGATGCCACACTCTTCCAAATGGAGTAATTCCCCACTGGTCTTCATATGGATCCGCAGCTATCTGAAAATAAGGGTTCGTTGCTGGTGCCCATATATATGTTCTGAACATTGCAGAACCTGCATAACCATATCGAATACCTGGTGAATAACTTGATTCAGCATTCAAAAATATTTTACCCGGTCTACCCGTGATATACACACTATCGTATTCAAACATGGATGCCCCGGAAACGTGAAAATCGCGAGAAGGAGTTGTTGTGCCTACACCAACATTTCCTGAAGTATAATACAAACTGCTGCTGGCACCCGGAGACCAATACCCTCCAATTGTAGTGGCATCTGTAATGCGCTGCCAGTCTGGTGTGGCAGCTGTTCCTGTATTATAATAAAACCCGGCAGTGTTGTCTTCCTGGAAAATGACAAGACCAGTCGGAGGACTTGTGATTGCATCACGCTCAGTTTCGGTCATACGCGGGAACAGAAATCCTTTGGAGTCAGACTGTACATCCAACATGGCTGAGGGGTCTGCCACAGCAGAACCATTATCTGAAATTACAACTTGCGATGAGACATTCAGGGCCAATACAATGAGACCCAGGACACTAATAAAAGATAGGATTTGTTTTTTCATGGCGATGGTTTTGATCGTAATTTATCAATAACAAACTTAAATATATATTAAATACTGTAACTTTTCGCAACTAATATTTAACAACAATTAAATGTTAATAAAAAAAGCTCCGGCTTTTCTGCCGGAGCTTGAATAGTAGTTTTAAAATTTCTTAAAACAGATAACTTGATTTTATCTACAGTTTTTTATCTTCTGTAGCTTCCTTATTTTCAGAAGGTTCATTGAATGACTCCTCGGTCTTAAAAATCTGCTTCTCCTTAATCTCAGGAGCCGATCTCTCTATCGTAGCTCCCTCAGTTGGGCTTGGCTGACCAGGAGCCTGACCAAGGTGCAGTTCGCCATTTTGATAATACAGGCCTTCTCCAGCAACTTCATCCGGGTTTCCATCGTTCGATAATCCCTGATCAATCTTATTCGTGTAATCAGAGGATGTGACGTCGGCTGGTAAGCTTATATTTTCATACCCTGCACGTTTCCCGATGGCGATCCAACTGAACTGCACACTGCTTTTTCCACTGCGATTCTCAGCTACTCTGAAACCTTTTCCATCTACTTGTTCCAGGTGTACGCCTTCAGACTCTCCAATTGGTGTAATGGTGACTATGATAGGTTCACTTCCTGACACTATGTTTGAAAAAGCTTCGTCAAAATCGATTCCGGCTTTTCCATTTTGCAATTGGCCGATACCGTAGGTCTGTATTGTCATTTCCGGCGATACAAGTGTATACATGATGTTGTTCTGACCGCTATTGTCCTGTTGCAGATGCACATCAGCACCGGTACGATACATATCTCCTCTTGCGAAAACACTATAGTTGTTTCCCTCTGCATATAAGCCATATACTCCTCCACTAATCTGTGCACCAAACAAATCGCCATAGGCACTTATGGCCATGGCTGAAACAGGACTTGAGAAATTCTTATTACCATTTGTTCCACCTGTAATGGGTGCAGCTGAAAAATATCCTGCACACCATGCACTGCCGGAGTTTCTTAAGTATCCAAGTGAGCCCCAGTAATTAGCTCCGGCATCGGCTCCGAGTACACCACCTCTTCTAGTATTGCCAGTCCCTGTTGGTGAATATCCGGCCACTCCAAAAGTATATTCTGCGTCATCGGTATTAGTACCATAAACGCCTCCCCTGGTTTGGTTCCAGACAAATCCACTCCCATCATGACCACTATCGTCAACACCATATCCTTTTACGCCATAATCTCCATTTACATTTACGGTTGTATTTAATGCTCCAAGAACGCCTGATGTTGATCTTCCCAAGTATCCAAAGTGTTCAGTTGTTCCATGTATTCCGTATGCACCGCCATTAGTGGTTCCCAAACTGCCACGGTTCCCTGTACTATGTTCTCCACTAACACCATTATATTCTGTTGCCATCCAACCTTTATTATCGCGATGTTGGTTAAGTGCAAATAAACCCGTACCATCGCCCTCAACAAAAACTGTAATCCCAGCCGGAACTGTATCAAGACTTGTTGTGGGAATATTTGGCAAACTAACTTGTATCCCATAGGATATATTACGAATAGTGTTAGCTGTATTTAAAATAGAAAATGAAACATGAGGTGCACCGGAATTCAGAACATATGCTGCTGCTGTCGTACCTTGATAGTCATGCCAAACCCTACCGGTGGGTCGCATACCCCATATTTGAGAATAAGAATTAGATCCAAAAAAGATGTAGGGATTTGTCGTTGATGCACCCCAGGTAAATAAATTGAACAACGATGACCCTTCATATCCAAAATGGATTCCCGCATCATAATTTGTTTCAGCATCGACCATTATTATGCCCGGGCGGCCATCAACATGAAGCAGCTCCGAAGGAGAGCTAGTACCTATGCCAACATTCCCAGATGAATAATAAAGGTCGCTGCCTGTAGGAGTCCAGTAACCGCCAATATGCGTAGCATCAGTGATCTCCTGCCAGTCAGGTGTGCCAGCTGTTCCTGTATTAATATATACACCAGCTGTGTTGTCGATCTGGTAGATAATCATACTGGTTGGTGGACTAACAATTGCATCCCTCTGTCCCATTGTCATTCTTGGGAAGAGAAATCCCCTGGATGTTGATTGTACATCAAGAACAGAAGCCGCATTAGCAGTTGTGGATCCGTTATCTGAAATTACGATCTGACCAGATACATTTGGAGATATTACGAGCATGCCCGCTAACATCATAAAGATGAGAAATTGATTTTTCATAATTTTGGTTTTATCAAAAACTTGATCGTGGTTTTGGGGTTATAAAAACATTCGTGTCTTAAAGTCTCTAAAATTCGCCTTTTTTTCTTAAAACATTCTACGTGCTAACCATGAAAAAGTTCAGTATAAACACGTAATTTCATGCAAAAAAAGAAATATTGTTATATATATCCAAGTGTATTGACGATAAATAACAAGTTTTTTATGACAAAGAACCTATTATACCCGCAATGCAATTGAAACCCAGAAGACTTATAAAAGTACTGGGTCCCGGCCTATTGTACGCAGGTGAAGCCATTGGGGTTTCGCATCTGATACAATCCACACGTGCAGGGGCCGGTTTCGGGTTCGATCTGATCTGGATACGCATCCTCCACGGAGCTCTTGTGATGCCTGGCGGCGGGGAGGACCTTTAGGTTTAATCATCTCCTTTCAGCATGGCTTTCAGCACTTCGAGGTCATAAAACACCTCCTCCAGGAGGTTATTCCTGTCGAGAACCATGAATGCAGGCAGCTGCTTGATACCTGCTCCGGTCATCAGAGAACCTCCGGTCTTGAAACCGGCCTGCAGGCCAAAGGGGGCTTTTTCTTCGATCAGCACGCCCATTTCCCCTTCAAGTTCATAGTCGGGAACAAGGATCACCGGCAGGCGGACCTGGTTTTCTGTCACAAAAGCATATAAACCTGTTACTGCAGCCACAGAAGCAGGACATTCGGTCGAAAACAGCGCCAGCACCTTGCGCATGCCCTGAAACTGGTCGAGACTGCGAACATTGCTGAACTGTGGGCCAAAGAACACATTGAATGTGTATGGCATAGAGAGAGGCCTGAGCTTACTGCTAACATATTGATCACATTTCACATAATCGATATACTTCGCAACAAGTGTTGATGCAAGATCCAGCTCGTCGGTTTTCATACAATAAGCCAGGAAGAAATTTGCCACTTCCCGCTCACCCATCAACGGTCCAAGCCTGGTCATCCAGAGATCGATATCATACTCCATAGCCTGCTGCAAACCTCCATCACGTTCAATTACAATTTGGTTCATTTCAAGATAAGCACCGGCCAGTTTTGCAATATAATATGAGTTATACAAGGCATCATAATGGGCATCAATAAACGATAGTATATCCTCTTTCCAGATGGCCATCTGATCCTTATTTTCCAGTATTTTAGCCCTACGGAGTCGTATTTCGGCCTGTATAAAAACTTCGGCAAAAGGAGCAGCAACATCTGCCTCCCGGCTGATTTGGCTTTCTATTAAGCCGGATAATTCTTCCCTTGACTTTATTTTGTTAAGAGAATCACCTGTATTCAAAAAAACCTGAAGCAAGGAATCAGCATAACCGAGGTCCGACAAATATTCATAATAGGCCTCATTCTCAGGCTCACATGTAAATTTTGGAATATCGCCCCATTCGATACATACGGGATCATGTTGAAGGATGAGTGGATAGGATTTGTATTCCTCTGCCTTTATCGTGCAAAAACCATGATAGTCGGTAAAAAAATCGATCTCACCACCCGGCATCGATCTGATGCTCCCAAGATCCAAGTTTTCAAACCCATTAAAGCCTGTGAAATAGACCTTTACATTCTGAGGATAAGGGCTTTTTCCTACGACACTTATCAGGTCCTGTCCCGTCAGGGAATGGAGGGAAAAGAAGCCAATAAGAAGACTGAGTAGTATATTTTTCATTGCTTGCTTGTTTCAAGCAGCAAGTTAATGAAAATCCTTGATCAGCAAAATCTACTCTACCGGTGTCGAATAAGTTGCTTCCCTGGCAGCAGCCTCCTTCAACCATTGCGGTACTACGGTCAACATGAACTCATCCTTCTCTGCCTGTAGCTTTTCTACCGGGAGGTTTATGAAAGCATGTGCTTTGGCCTTGGTAGCGATATCAGGATATGGGATCTCGTCAGTATGTCCATATGTGGCAAGCAGCCTGGCAAGCATGACACGCGCTTCCTGGGCCTGGTCAATCGCTTTTCCTACCACCCTTGATATCTCAACAGGTGAATGGAATGATCCGCCGTGGCTGGCCGCTGCATAATCCCAATACCATTGGGCTGCCCTGATCTTGTACAGAATATCTTTCATCTCGGCTTCGGTAGCACCGGCATCCCAGGCAGCTTTTGCCTCTACATGTGCGCGAACGATCTGTATCTCGGCCCGGTCGCGAATCTCAATTACCTTACGCTGGCGGTCATAAACGTTCTGGACAAGGGTCGCTTCGCTCTGACGGTGACATACCTGGCAGGATGATGCGACATACTTTAAGGGGCTTGTCATATGGTGGTTTGTAAATTTCTGTCCTCCTTCACTGTGATAAGGCATATGACAATCGGCACAAGACACACCACGTTCATAGTGGATCCCTGTCATAAATACCTCATATCCGGGATGCTGAGCCTTTAACATAGGTGCCTTGCTTATAGCATGCGTCCAATCTGCAAATTCGATATCATCATAATACTTAAGCATGGCTTCAGCAGAAAAACCGTCCTTCCATGGGAAGGTCAGGTATGGAACTCCTTCAACAGGAACTTTCTTATTGAAATAATATTCGACATGGCATTGAGCACAAACCAGCGAACGCATCTCCTGGTGAGTAGACTTGGTAATATCCTTACCTATGCTTTCAAAGGCTTCGATGAGTGCTGGCCTGGTAATGCGCAGATCCATGGTATTTGGATCATGGCAATCGGCACAACCAATAATATTCACAATCTCAGGGCCTTTTGATGCCCATTTCCCTGCATAGAAATCAGCGATCCCATGCTCACTCATCAGACGGGGTACATCAGGACTTTTGCAGGTCCAGCATGTATTTGGCATGGGTCCGTCATCCGGTCCCTTAGGGGCTCCTGTCCTGAGTGTTTTCTGCATATCCTCGATGGCATAAAAATGCCCCCTACCCTGGTTATAATCCTTGGAAAAGCCATAGCCTGCCCATAAAACCACCAAACGTGGATCTTCCTCGAGCATATCTATCATAGCATTTCCGTTGTATAGGGTCTTGAGAGAAGTATCCTCTGTTCGATAATATGATTCAAACTCCCGGGGGTAATTTTTACCCCACTCTTCATTTCTGGGTTCGTAGTCACTCAATTTGACTACCGGTTTGTTCACAAAAATGGCTTCGGCCCTGCGCTCTGTTACTGAAGATGCCAGCAGGCCCAGCAGGAAGACAATGACAAGGGTTAGCAGGAACAATGACCAATTTACCCACGCTTTTCTTTTAGATTTCATGTTTCTTAGGTTTTTATCTTAACACTATTATTTTTTCATCAGTTTATCAAGCCAGTTTGGCACAGGACTTTCCGGGCCCGGTACACGGGCAAAGGGCACGCTCGAAAGGCTATGTACCCTTCCATGAGGTGTTTCCCTGTGACATTCCCAGCACTGCCTTTCATTGAAACTCTTAAAATATGTATCCGTTACTGCCAATAAGCGGGAGTTGTGAACCAGGTCGCCATGGCAACGCAGGCAGTTCTTATGGACTACTCTTTTCCCTTCTTCCCGGATAAAGATGGTCTGAGGCTCCATCCGCATGGTGAACATGGCAGCATGGCGCATCCCGTCCTTGGCTTTAAAATAGTACTTATTGAAGACGTTGTTGTGGGGAACGTGGCAATCATTGCAATGGGCATGTTCACGGTGAGAGCTGTGCGACCAGGTCGCAAATTCAGGTGCCATGATGTGGCAATTTACGCAGGTCTCCGGATTATCCGACAGGTACGATACCGCATTGGAAATATAGACCAGATAGAAAAAGAGCCCCAACATTGCACCGGAAATAACCGCAGCAATCTTTCCCCAGCCCTGTGGTGGCACAAAGAATCGAAACAATTTAGTCATTATATCCAGGCTTTATTAATCAGGTAATTGTGTACCATAATTCATATTGCAGTCAAAGATACGATATCAAGTAGATATTTATCAAGAGATATAGTAATTTATAAGAACTCTAAATTATTTGCGTTTCTTCCGATATTTCCTAATCCAGAGCACTGTGCCAGAGATCATTATAAGAAGTGCACTTAAGCCATAAAGAGGGATGAAAAGGATATAAAAATCACCGATCAGCGGTTTGAAAAGTCTTGCAGTATGCATTTCGAGTGCAACATTCCATAGGGGAATACGGGCACTGCTTATGACTAGTGGCATATCAGGAAATTTTTCACTATGTCCCAGAGGCAAAACACCGGAATTATAGTCAAATACATATTCCCTCCCCCACTTATCAATATGGTAGCCGGAGGTCATGTTAGCACTGATCGGATTTGCCAGTCCTGACGGACGGGCATAAGGCATCTGCGTGTAGTGGTCAAGGATCAAAGCGCCTTCAGGTTCCCACTGGTAGAGGCCGGAAAAAGAACCAACCAGGATATTGCCATTGGGATGGTAATCAAATACATTATACCCCATCACCGAAGCCGGGGGTTGGGGGAAAACAAACTCCGGTCTGGTTTTCAGTGATTGCTCCATTCGAAAAATACCTTCAGAAGTAGCCAGGTAAACATTATTATGCTTTTCATCTATCAGGATACGTCTCAATAGGTCGTACCAGGGGTACCCATCATCCAATACTGAATATGGAATCTTGCCAACCCTGTCCGTTGCAATAACAATTAAAAGAGGCGGGCGAAGAAACATACCTGTAAAAATGGTCATTGTCAGAATCAACACCAACCATATCCCTATCTTGTTGTGCCATTTAATGGAGAACTTATTCCATGCGGCGAGCCTATTCGTGGGCTTTGCATGCCGTTTCCTCCTTCTCATCATGCGGGGAAAGAAAAAATAAATCAATCCTGAAATAGTAAGAAACACAAAGACAAGGGCCACAAAGTCGACAAGAAGTTTGCCTGCGACACCGTATATCTCACCACTGTGGATCACCCATAGTGTCTTGAACAGCCCGACCTTATTGTCGTATCCCAGCGGTGGAAGGATGGGTGCATATTCAAACTCCGGGATACCTTTCAGTGGCATTTTCCATAAATGCGATCGCGTCATAATCCACAATGAATCCCGACTTTGTGCAAGATCCACTACGTGACGGTCATCATGGGGAATGCACAATCCCTTCCAGGCCTGATCGCCAGGTACAAATTTGTACAAACCAAACCTTGTACCACAGAAATATTCGCCCTCCTCGGTCTTTAAAAGGCAATTGACCTTATGGTGATCTGCTCCCGCAGGAAACCCTTTTCTCAGGTCCTTCCATGAAGTATCACGAATATCGAATTCCCAAACACCGGTATTTCCGAAAAACCAGCTAAGATTAGAGTCAATGCAAATGGAACCTCTGAGGGCTGCATTATTCCAATTATCATAACGGTGTTCTGATGGAAGGTATGTGCGGTCGAGATCCAGGGATGAAACAAGGTGCCTGTGATTCAGCACCACTCCTGAAGCAGCCCACAGGATAATAAATACAGCAATCAGCAGCGAGGGCCATTTGTGCAACTTCTTCATCAAATTTCTTTTTCGCCTTTTGCCCATGGCCCTCGCAACTGAAAATTACTATTTGCTAAATAGTGTTGGATTAAAGGCAAGCATTACCCATGCCCAGTTGGCTACCTTTCCTTTGTCTCCGCCTTTCAGGGCTTCCATGGAGGCTGTAGCAAACATTTGCGAATATCCTGCTTTTACGGCAAGTCCGTCGGCCAGCTGGTATGCCAGTCCGATATCTGCTTCGAGTCCAAGGCGATTGGGCATATCCTTTGTTGGATCATCCCTGTCGATTATGGTAGCTGCTGAACAGAAATTATGCACTGTCAATACGCCGGAGAATTTTTTCTTCTTATAAATGAATGAAAGGTAAAGGTCACGCAAACCAACATTGCTGTTATGGTTCCCAACATAAAAATAGTCCATGTGACCGTTAAATTTATGATTGGTTCCATAAAAGGGTGTGAATGAATTGTTTTTGTTAAAGGTAGAATCCTTCATATCCTTCTCACTGGTACCTGAGAGGTATTCAAAACCGAGCAACATGGCAAAGGCATCGGTAAAATTGAATTTAACATCGGCAGCAAAATAGAATGCGCTCAGTGAAAGATCTTTGTGATCTGTTCCTCCCTGATAATAAAAAGCACCATTAACGGCTATCTTTTTTACAGCGTATGAAAGCCTGGTACCTATTGTCTGGCTGAACAGGGTTTGGTAGGTAGAGTCTTTCTTGAAATACTCCATTCCATTGTTTAAGAACAAGACGCTAAATGAAAAATCATTGATTTTTTTATGCAGCCACAGGTATTGAAAGGTCTTATAATTCCCTTTCAGCATATAATCTGTTCCATACAGATTCTGCTTTTCCTGGTTCCATGCAAAACCGGCATCGATCCTGATCGCATCATTGCTGAAGCGAAGAATAGCCGCATCATGGCTCCTGCCCTGTTGGGCCCAGTCGACATTGCCAAACATCCTGGCGTCATCATATACGATCTCCTGCCGCCCGGCCTTCAATGAAAAGGACTCAGTAAAAAAGTACTGACCCCACGCCTGGTGTAGTGATGAACGGTTATCGTAGGCATTCAGCTGTGGGACATCGCCCCAGGTCCTGACGTCCTGCAGGCTGATACCAAGTTTGAATTTCTTTGCTCCATAATCGAAATTCAAGCGGGTTCTCTGGGAAATGAAGAAAGCCGGTTTGGCATCAGTGGCAGGCAATGTCTTATACCCGTGACGGTATTCAGCTCTCGGCCTCAACTGGGCAGAAAATTTAAACTGTGCATTTGCCTCTGCACTGAAGGTCAAGACAAGCAAGAAAATTGCCAGTCTAAGAAATTGTGCATTTTTTTTCATACGGTTTTTGGTTTATGTGTGAATGATTATATCCATTCTTCTGCAATGATATCGCCCCTTATTCCCACTACAGTCTTCTTCACAGGAATCTTCCTTGTAGCATTGGCTACCGCCATCTGTGCCATTTGTATCAATCCGCCACAACAGGGCACCTCCATAATCATTACCTGAAGCGTATTGATCTTAGCTTCATCGATCATGGCGATCAGTTTCTGAACGTAGGTTTCTGTGCCTGAATCTAATTTAGGACATGCGATGGCCAGGCTTTTCCCTTTTAGGTGTTTCGAATGAAAATCACCCATGGAAAAGGCCGAACAATCGGCAGCCAGCAACACATCGGCACCCTGAAAATAAGCTGCGTTGGGGTTAATCAGGTGCATCTGCACCGGCCACTGCATCAGCGTCGAGGGCTGATGACCGGCGGCTGCCGGCGGGGCGCCTTCAGCTGCATTTTTAACAGCATCGGTATCTATATCGAACACTACCGGGGCAGAACCCGGACAGCCACTACTGCAAGCGGGAGAATCATCTTTCTCATGAACTTTCTGTTTTACCTCATCAACGGTAAATCCAAGGTCCTCTTGTTGTTCCAGAAATGAAATAGCTTCTTCCAAAAAGACAGTTTCTCCATGCTCGCGTAAATGTTTCAGATGTGCTACAACGGTGTTGAATCCATGCT
>QMPN01000050.1 GCA_003648575.1 Bacteroidota bacterium | reverse complement strand
ATCATTGTATAGATGCTTCTTTTCTTCTTCATTACCTTGAGTATAAGGATTCAATGTAAAGTTAAGAATAATACCAGAAGAGGATCGAAAAGTAAAAAACGAGCATCAAGTATCGAGTCTCAAGTCTCAAGTCTCAAGTCTCAAGTCTCAAGTCTCAAGTATCCTACAGATCGCGTTTCTTCATTATCCAGTATGCCAGGCCAATGAATAATATCATATAGGCAAATACCAGTGCAGCATCCAGTATGCCGACATACTCCTGGAAGGATACGCCAAAGAGGCTCATGATGGATGTGTTCGGAACATCGATCATGGTGCCAATGACGTGTTTAGGCATATAATCGCCGATATAATCCGGAAGGTAATAACGGGCAACGGGTTCTACGATATAGAAATATAAAAGCATCAGGCCGATGGCAAAGCCAGACCGTTTTACCAGTATGCCAATGAGGAACGCCATACACAGGTAAGTGAATATTTCCAGGTAATAGGCCAGCAGGAATTCCATTTTTCCAAAGAACTTTCCTACGGTGACATCATCTGTGTGCATGAGTCCGAGGATGCTCCCTATGATGAATACCAGCAAAGTGGCAAAGAGGGTAATCATCGCAATGGTGGCCAGTTTGCTCTTGAGAAAATCCCAGCGGCTCATCCCACAGATAACGTTCTGGCGGATCGTTTTATATGAGTATTCGTTGGTGATCAGAATGATCACTACCACGCCCAGGAATATCTTGAAATAACCGGCAATGTACACCAGGTTATGCCAGATATCGGGCAGGCTGTAAGCACTCAGCCCCGGCAGGGGGATAGGGCTTTTCTTATTGGCCTCTTCGGCCAGATTATCCAGGAAGCCCTGCACTCCAAAGAAAAAGAGGATGATCAATAGGGCGTATAATCCCGTCAGGATCCAGAAAACTTTGCTTCCCCGGATCTTCTTGAAATCGATTTTCAGTAGTTTGAACATTTCTAAGATGTTAATTCAAGGAAATAGTTTTCAAGACTTCTCTTTCTGATGGCAAGGTGTGTGAGTGTGCTTCCCTGAGAGAAAAGGGAACGGTTCAGGTCATCGCTTTGATAGCTTTCTTTCAGGTTTACAAGGAAGATCATGTTTTCCTTTTCCACCGAGATCACATTTTCATTTTCTTTCAGCTTAAGCTCAAGGCTTGCCATATCTTCCGCTGCCACTTCCACAAGTGTGGATGCGTTTACGATATCGGATACTTTTCCCGTAAAAATATTTTTCCCTTTTTCAAGCACGACCACATGAGAACATATCTTTTGTACCTCATCGAGAAGGTGGCTTGCCAGGAGAATGGTGATTCCCCTGGTCGAGATCTTTAGGATGAGTTCCCTGATCTCTGCAATTCCCTGGGGGTCAAGGCCATTGGTGGGCTCGTCGAGGATGAGCACTTCAGGGTTTCCTAGCAGCGAAGCCGCAATCGCCAGCCGTTGCTTCATTCCCAGTGAATATGTCTGGAATTTACTATTCCGGCGTTCCGTCAGGTCGACGATATCCAGCAATTCCGGGATGCTGTCATAAGAACAGCCTTTGATATCGGCAACGATCTTAAGGTTGGTCTCTCCCGAGAGATAAGGATAAAAAATGGGCACTTCCAATATGGCCCCGATTTTTTTCCGGTCTTCCTTTGACGGTTCCTTGCCAAACCATGAAAATGTGCCTCCGCTGGCGTTGATCACAGACAATACAATGCCGAGGGTGGTGGTCTTACCACTTCCGTTTGGTCCAAGGATACCAAAAACATTACCGGACTGCACCTGTAAACAAAGGTTATCGACAGCTTTGATCCTGCCGTAGTTTTTGCACAGGTTCTGAATGCTTAATACGTTTTCTTCCAAGCTTGAAGTTTTAGAATATTCTTGACGTCAATTGCAATAATATGAATATATGACGCTACTTCAGTGAAAATATTACAATAATGCAGTTGTTTTTATAAACAAATCACTTTTAATGTTAATTTTGTAGCGGATAATGACTTATCAAGAATTTTAAAAGAATTTTTATGAAAATTGCGAACAACACAGTGGTCTCAATGACCTATACCCTTACAGAAAATGATGAGAAAGGTAACATGGTCCAGGAGGTAGAAAAAGACAAACCTTTCGTATTTCTCTATGGATCAGGTTTTCTTCTTCCTAAATTCGAGGAAAATATCCTTGGAATGGAAGCCAGCACCAATTATTCCTTCCCGCTTACCAGCGACATAGCGTATGGTCCCAAGCGTGATGATGCATTAATGGAGCTGGATAAGAAGATCTTCGAGATCGAAGGAAAGATCGATGAGAATATCCTCTTCGTCGGCAACGATATTCCTATGCAGAATGACAATGGCCAGACCATAATGGGTAAGGTACTTGAAATTTCAGATGAAAAGGTGAAGATGGATTTCAACCATCCCCTGGCTGGCATCGACCTTTTCTTTAAAGGCGAGATCGTTGATG
The DNA here is from genome assembly GCA_003648575.1 of Bacteroidota bacterium. The sequence continues at coordinate 12,253 of QMPN01000050.1, read as the reverse complement.
TACGTGAAGCAACAGCAGAAGAGATTGAGCACGGACACGTGCACGACCCAGAAGGTCACGATCATTAGATATCCGATATTCGATATCCGATATCCGATATTCGAAGTGGGAGGTACCTGATACCTTGTACTTAATACCTGATACTACTTATAGATAAGGAATACCGCCGGTTGCTTGTGAATAGCCGGCGGATTTTTTTTCCACCTGCCCACCGTCATAGTCCGTATCATTTCGTCTTTCGTAGTAAGCATACAGGCAATACAAAGCCGGGTTTCGGAATGGCAACACTCAAGGATGGCATCAAATAATTTCATGTTCCTGTAGGGGGTCTCTATGAAGATCTGGGTTTGATTATTCCGGTACGCGTCCTGTTCAAGTTTCTTGATGGCTGTTGTACGTGGTTTTGAATCGATGGGCAGATAGCCATGAAAAGTAAAGTTTTGCCCATTGAAACCGGAGGCCATAAGCGCCAGGGTGATGGACGAAGGTCCTGAAAGCGGGACCACCCTGATATTTTTCTCATGTGCCAGGCTAACCAGGACAGAGCCGGGATCGGCCACACATGGTGTGCCGGCTTCCGACATCAGGCCCATGTCATGGCCTTCCAACAAAGGCTTTATGAATTCCGGTACCTCTTCCGGACTGCTGTGCTCGTTGAGCAGGAAGAAGTGCAGCGAATCAATATCGATTTCTCTGTCGACTTTTTTCAAAAAACGTCGTGCTGTGCGAAGATCTTCCACGACAAAATGCCTGATCTTGCCAATGGTGTCTTTGAGGCTTGCCGGCATCACATCTCCAAGCTGGCTATCTCCCAATAAAGTTGGTATTAATATTAAACTTCCATGTTTCATGTTCATTGTCATTTATTCCATGTTCATCCATGGCAGTGTATCCAGATCTATATTGCCGCCTGACAAAATGATGCAAACTTTCTTTCCCTTCACATCCAGCTTGTTTTCAAGTATGGCTGCCAGTGGTACGGCAGATGATGGTTCAACAATGATTTTCATGCGCTCCCATATAAGCCGCATCGCCTTAACAATGCCTTCTTCGCTTACTGTAACTATAGCATCTACATACTCACGGATGATGGGGTAGGTGAGGGACCCCAGTGATGTTAGCAGTCCGTCGGCAATGGTCTGAGGATTTTCAGATGGGATAAAGCGGCCCTCATAGAAGGATCGATATGCATCATCAGCCATCACAGGCTCGGCAGCGACTACCTGTGTCTGGGGAGATAAATATTTTGTTGTCAGGGCGGTGCCACTAAGCAATCCACCTCCACCCACGGGTGCCATCATGATATCCATGCTGCCAATCTCATCAAAGATTTCCAGTGCACATGTTCCCTGCCCGGCGATGATGCGATAATCGTTGTAAGGATGGACTTCCAATGCACCGGTTTGTTCTATGATCTTTTGCAATGTTTCCTCGCGTGCCTGTAGTGTTGGTTTGCAGAAGGTGATCTTTCCACCATAACTCTCAACTCCTGCTACTTTCACTTTAGGCGATGTCTCAGGCATTACTATGTAGGCTTCTGTTTTACGGAGTGAGGCAGCCCGGGCCAGTGCCTGGGCATGGTTGCCGGAGGAGTGTGTGCCTACTCCGTTTTTCAGCTGATCTCCGTCAAGGGTAAATACCGCATTACAGGCACCCCGTGATTTGAAGGCTCCTGCCTTTTGCATGTTCTCGCATTTGAAGAATAGTTCCGCACCCACCATCATATTGATACCAGCACTGCTCAGTATGGGCGTACGGTGGATATAGGGCTGAATACGTTCAGCAGCAGCTTGGATAGTGTCCAGGAGAGGAAGAGACATAGGTATTCCTTTTCCAAACGAATGTACGAAATTTCACGGAAGCTTTAAGGGGATAGAAGCTAATTCAGATGTTCTTTGACTATACGGTCGCAAGCCCTGTCCATCATATCATAAACCTTGTCGAAACCGGAAGGCCCGCCATAGTATGGGTCTGGCACTTCATCGTCAGAACCTTCATTTACAAGGTTGAGGATGTAATCTACCTTCTTGCTGTCGTCGTCGCTGCGCACCAGGCGCATCACATCAGCATGGTTCATGGCATCCATTACAAGGATCTTGTCGTAATAGTCGAAATCCTCCACGGTGAATAAACGCGCCACTTTATTGCTGATATCGATATCGTGTTTCTTTGCAGTTGAGACAGAGCGTGGGTCGGGGTGCTGACCTTCATGATAAGGCTCAAATCCGGCCGAATGTATGGTTCCCGGGATGTTGTATTCTTCAAATTTCTTTTTGAGAATTCCTTCGGCAAGAGGGGAGCGGCAGATATTACCCAGGCAAACAAAAAGGATTTTCATGGTTATCTGGATTCTAGGGTTTTGAAGCTAATAGATTGGGGGCGGCAAGCAAGGCTTACATCTTGATCTTCTTGTTGAGGTCTTCAACATAGATTCTGAATTGCTTGTCGGTATCGATGAGGTTGTTGACAGTGCGGCAGGCATGAAGCACGGTCGCATGGTCCTTATTTCCGCAATGCAGTCCGATGGTGGCCAGAGAGGCCTTGGTGTGCTTCTTAGCAAAATACATGGCCAGCTGGCGGGCCTGAACGATCTCCCTCTTTCTTGTTTTTGAATTGATCACATCGAGTGAAAGGTTGAAATAATCGCATACCACCTTTTGGATGTAATCGATGGAGATCTCCCGGGCTGTGCTCTTCACGAACTTGTCTATCATCTGCTTGGCCAGCTCAAGGGTAATGGCTTTCTTGTTCAGCGACGATTGTGCAAGAATGGAGATCAGGGCACCTTCAAGCTCACGGATGTTGGTGTTGATGCTATAAGCGAGGTACTCCAGTACTTCCTGGGGCATCTCTATGCCATCGTTGTACAACCTTTTCTGCAAAATGGCGATCCTGGTCTCGAAGTCGGGTGCCTGCAGATCGGCAGCAAGTCCCCACTTAAACCTGGAGAGCAAACGTGGTTCCATACCTTTCAGCTCTATCGGCGGCTTGTCGGAGGTGATCACGATCTGCTGTGCATTCTGGTGCAGGTGGTTGAAGATGTGGAAGAACACATCCTGTGTTTTTTCTTTTCCTGCGAGGAACTGGATATCGTCGATGATGAGCACGTCGATCATCTGGTAGAAATGAACGAAGTCGTTCTGATTGTTGTTCCTGACGGATTCGATATACTGTGCAATGAACTGCTCAGTAGGTACATAAAGGACAGTCTTCTCGGGGAAATTAGTCTTTACCTGTATACCGATAGCATGTGCCAGGTGTGTCTTTCCCAGACCTACATCGCTATATATTAATAACGGATTAAAGGAAGTCTTTCCGGGGTTTTCAGAAACTGCAAAGCCGGCTGAACGGGCAAGGCGGTTGCAATCACCTTCAACAAAATTATCGAAAGAGTAAGAATCGACAAGCTGCGAATTTACCTTGATCTTTTTCAATCCGGGGATGATGAAAGGATTGGGGATCTCTTTTGCTCCATCTCTATTGATGTCGATAGGCATCGGTACAGCGGGGTTCTTTATGGCTTTCTTATTGGATGTGGGTACTTTAATTGAGTAGGGATTGTTCGACTGGAATGAATTATCCATGATAATACTGTATTCCAGGCGCCCTTCCTGTCCAAGTTCTTTCTTGAGCGTCTTCTTTAATAAAATAATATAATGCTCCTCCAGCCATTCGTAAAAGAATTGGCTGGGGACCTGAATGGTAAGTACATTATTCTCGAGCTTCAGAGGCTGAATGGGAACAAACCAGGTCTTAAAACTTTGGTAGTGGATGTTATCCTTAATGATTTTAAGGCAGCTTTCCCATACCTCAACGGCATTCCTTTCCATTAGCAATCGAAAATATTAAAGATTTGCAGTATTATGATTCGTTTCTGTCTTGCTTGGCCAGTTTTTTTCGCTCTCTCAGTCTTGTATCTGGCAGCAAAAACTAGTTAACAAATATGAATCAAAAAAAGTTAAAAAAAAACACCTTGTCCTATTGACTTTTAAAAAAATTTGTCGTATCTAAATGGATAAGTGTTCGCCGTCCTTTTTCTGCCTTTATATAATTCTGTATTTCACGTTATTGGCTGGAAATAGTAGTAAATATCCCAGGGTTTTCTTCCGTTTATAAAAGGGTTTTTCTCAAGAAAAAACCGCAATTTTTGCATCTTTTTTTTTGATCAGTCATTTGATAAGCCTTTATCTGGCGTCAGACTGTTTTTAAATAATCAATTTTTACGCCGTGAATTTTATTAAAGCGTTCATATACTTTATTGCTTGAATTTTTTCTGACTTTGAAATTGAGCTTACAACTTAATTGAAAGTCCTGATCTGCAACTTTCAGAGCCTCATCTTTTATCACCCGCATCACCTCATTCATTAGAGGATATTCGAAAGATAATTGGTAAACGTCATTCACCGTTAAGCTAATGATAACAGCTGTTTCCAGCGCATCTCTTGTGGCAGATTTATAAGCAGTGATCAGCCCTGAAATCCCCAATTTTGTTCCCCCGAAATACCTGATTACCACTACCAATATATTGGTCAGATCTTTGGACTGTAATTGTCCAAATATGGGCCTGCCTGCGGTGCCCGAAGGCTCCCCGTCATCATTGTATCGATGGGCTGATTTGTCGAATCCAAGCACGTAGGCATAGCAGTGATGCCTGGCATCATGGTACTCTTTTCTTAAGTCCTCAAGTTTCTCTTTTACCTCCTCTTCAGTCATCACTGGAACGGCAACGGCAATGAACTTGCTTCCCTTTTCTTTATATAAACCTTTTGATGGATTTGTGATGGTATGATATGTGTCTTCGAACAGCATCAGGCTAGGCGTTTGCGATCAATAAAATGGCAAGTATAGCAAGGAAGATTCCGATCCAGTTTCTGCTGCTTAGTTTCTCCCTGAAGAACAGAAATCCGACCAGTGCACTGAGGGTAACAACCCCTGCATTCGTAACAGGAAACACAACCGAACTGGTATAGATGCCCATAGCCTTTAAAATATAAAAAGTCGATCCGAAATTGATCAGTCCAAGGACACTTCCACCAACAATGGTATGCCATGTGATGCGTTGTTTTTTCTCAACGTACCTCTTTCCGCTAATAAATAAACCCAGCACCAGGGAAGTCAGGAAGATGACAGACAGAAACAGGGTAAGGTCATTGGTATCCGACACGAAGTGATGTTCAGAATACTTCATCAGGGTGTCGTTGATCCCGTTGCCGAGGAACAATAGCAGGGGCAGTATGACGTATTTTCGGGGAAAGGATCTGTGCTTCCCCCCACCCAGGGTGAGATAGAAAGCAAGCAAGGCGACGACCACACCGATAGCGGCCAGAAGGCTGATCTCTTCCTGCAACAACAGCAAACCGGCGATTACCGGTATCACTACCGACATCTTACTTGCTACCGAGGTAAGGGCTACGCCCACCCTTTGTGAAGACAATGCAAAAATAAAAAATGTAGAAATGAAGGTCGCCCCCAGTATCAAAGCAAACTCAAACCAGTCCTTCCCGATAATGATCTCCGGTGTGATCTTACCATTATATATAATAAAGCCAAATCCGGTCGCCACAATATAATTTATGGTAAGCGCCTGCCAGTTGTCGATCTTAAATCTGTTAAACAGCTTTAGCACCACAAAGATGGCAGTTGACTGCAGTATGGTTAGGATGAGGTATATCATATTGACTTCTTATTGCCTGAGTTTTTCAATGGACTGCAATATTAGCTCATTTGTGGCAGGTAAGGCATATGCCGGTTCAATTTTATGTTCCTCCAGTGAACTGATGGCATCTTTAATGGCCAGCCAGACAGAGAATGCAAGCATAAAGGGTGGTTCTCCCACGGCCTTGCTTTTCCTGATGGTGTTAGGGTTGGGCACATGTTCCATAAGGTTTACCACAAACTCTTCAGGAATATCCATGATCGTTGGGATCTTATAGGTGTCAGGCGAATGGTTGAGGATTCTGCCTTCCTTATCGTATCTGATATCTTCTGTTGTGCACCACCCAAGACCCTGTACGAAGCCCCCATAGATCTGCCCGCGATCTATTTCCGGATGCAGCGAATCGCCCACATCATGTAAAATATGTGTACTTACCAGCCTGACATGCCCACTTAGCGTATCTAGCTCGACCTCTGTTACTGCCATGCCGAAAGCGAAATAATGAAATGGCCTGCCACGGCCACTTTCCTTATCGAAATGTATATCGGGTGTACGATAAAATCCCGTAGCACTCAAGCTGACCCTTTCCCGGTATGCCAGGGCCACCAGTTCATCAAAAGAAGGGCTTTTTTCTATTTGAGCATCCGATGGCAAAGCCTCCAGACGGGCTTTGAGTTTCGTACAGGCATTTTTTACAGCCATACCGTTCAGGTCGGCACCTGACGATGCTGCAGTGGCAGAGGTGTTCGGAACAATATCAGTGCATGTGGGACTGACCCGTATTCGTTTTTCGTCAATACCCAGTTCAAGGGCTGCAATACGCCTGATCTTGGTATGCAGGCCCTGTCCCATTTCTATTCCTCCATGGTTGACAACAACGCTGCCATCGGTATAGATATTCACCAGTGCTCCGGCCTGGTTCAGAAAGGTGGTGGTGAAGGATATTCCAAATTTTACCGGCGTAAGAGCAAGGCCACGTTTTTTGTATTTATGGGTTTTATTGTGCTCAGATACTTCTTCCTTTCTGTCGAAATAACGGGAGCTTTTGCATAGTTCATCATACAGCTTGTGCAAGCGGTTATTCTCCACAGCTTCACCAAAATGGGTTATGTTATTGCTTTCTTCCCCATAGAAATTTATTTTTCTGATCATGGCGGCATCCTTACCCAGGAACCTGGATACCCGGTCTATGGCTTGTTCGATGACAGCCATCCCCTGCGGGGCACCGAAGCCACGAAATGCTGTGTTAGAGGGCTTGTTGGTCTTCCAGGCCTTTCCGGTCACACGCAGGTTGGGAATAAAATATGCATTGTCGATATGGAAAAGCCCACGTTCCAGGATAGCATTGGTGAGGTCGGTGGAAGATCCTGCATCGAAGTTCATCTCTACATCGAATGCTTTGATCAGCCCTTCCTTCGTAAAGCCGATAGAATATTTTGACAGCACAGGATGGCGTTTTCCGGTAATGATCTGATCGGTATCCCGATCGAGGTGTATTTTTACAGCTTGCCCGCAATGGTTTGCCAGCAGGCTGGCCCAGGCAGCAATGTGGTTGGCCTGGGTTTCTTTACCCCCAAAGGCGCCACCCAGTCGCCTGACCTCGACAGTGATGCTGTTTTTCTGCTTGCCCAGGACATCGGCAACAATGGTCTGAGTCTCCGAAGGATGTTGGGTAGAACTGTATATCTTCATCTCACGGCCTTCCACGGGCACCGACAAGCAGCTTTGTGTTTCAAGATACCAGTGTTCCTGAGCACCGGTAAATAGTTCACCTTTCAGCACATGCTCACATTCCTGCATGGCCTGCTCGGGATTGCCCGTTTCTATCTTTCGGGGAGGGGATAGGATGCGGTTTTTGCTTATAGATTCCTCCAGCGTAAGCACTGCCTCCAGGGGCTGGTAATCAATCTTGATCAACTCAGCAGATGCGAATGCTGCTTCTTTGCTCTCGGCGGCGATTAACAGGACTGCCTGTCCAATAAAGTTTACATTGTCTTCAGCCAGACAAGGCTCGTCTTTGATCACCGGGCCCATCTGGTTTTCTCCGGGAATATCTTTTGCTGAAAGGATTGCATGTACTCCGGGCAGCCGGAGGGCTTTTTCAAAATCAATGCTGCGAATATGCGCAGATGCATACGGACTGTACACAATATGTCCGTGAAGACATGCTTCACCCTCTTTCAGGTCGTTGATGAATTTCGCCTGTCCGTTCACATGCTGTTCTGCACTGTTATGTTTGTTCTCAGTCATGATATATTAAATACTATCCTCCCAAAACCTGATCAGCAGATTGGCTGCCATGATGCTTCTTCCTTTGGCACCGGAGCGGGCATCAGATATTGGTTTAAGCTCCGACCTAATAATGCCTGATGCTTTCAAGGCGTTCTCTTCGGTCCACTCCTTACCTTTCAGAAAATCCTCTGCCTCAGTTGCCTTGACAACAGTTGCGGCCATCCCGCCATAGAAGAGCTTGATCTCATCTATAACGGAGTCTTCTTTAAGGTAGAGCGAGAAAGCTGCGGAAACACTAGATATGTCTACATCTTTGCGCTTGGATATTTTATAGGACCGGATGAGCTTATCCGTCCTGGTTAGTGGTAGGCAGATCGCACTTATCAATTCATCCTTTTCCAGCTTTGTTTCATGATAGCCGCTGACGAAGTCTTCCAGGGGCATAGTCCTTTTTCCTTCGATATTCTGAAGAACCACTTCACATCCGTAGGCCATGAGCACCGGAAGCAGATCACCGATAGGCGAAGCGCTGGCAATATTTCCTGCTGGTGTGGCCAGGTTGCGGATCTGATGTGAGCCGAACAGCATGATGATGTCATGCAAGGCTGTGAACTCATCTTTGATCGCTTTCCCTAGTTCTTCCATGCTGATCCCGGAGCCCAGGCAAATAAGGGTTTCATCCTTTTCAATTATTTTAAGTTCTTCCAGAGCACTGATGTCCAGTACCCTCTTAAGGTTTTGCTTACGTTTATTCACAGCGACAGATACGTCTGTAGCTCCGCCAATGATTGTTGCATCAGGGTGTTCTGAACGTAGCTGAAGGGCGGCTTTTAAGCTACCGGGCTTATAATATTCTATTCCGGCAGATTGAATTATTATATCACTGCTCTTCTCTTTTATCGCGTTCAGGCCATTGATGATCTTGTCGGTGGAATCTGTGAAATGATCTTTTCTTGGAATATCGTTGAGGGCCATGAAAGCCTCAATTATGGGTTGGTAACCGGTACATCTGCACAGGTTGCCGGCCAGCCTGTGTTTAAGTATTTCCGTGGTGACCGCCGGATGATCTTTCCATAGCGCGAAGAGGGACATGACTATACCCGGTGTGCAATAACCACACTGACTGCCATGATGATCGACCATTGCTTGCTGCACAGGATGTAAATGAATCTTTCCTTCTTTTTCCGATGACAGGCTTTCAGCAGTGATCACCTGGCAAGCATGTACCATGGGGAGCAGTACCAGGCAGGAATTGATGGCTTTATAATGAAGAACACCATCACTGAGCTCGGCAATCACTACAGTGCAGGCACCACAATCTCCTTCTCCGCATCCTTCTTTTACACTGGAATGCCCGATATGACGGAGATAGTTCAACAGACTTGTGTCAGCCTTGATCGGGCCATCACCTTGCATGTTGGGCGACATGAGCCGGCCGTCAAGGATAAATTGTATATGGTGCCCTGTTCTTGTCATCAGGGTGTTATTGGTTCTTAATATCTATTAGTCGGGCCAGGATACTGATGGCGATCTCATCGGGGGTTTCGCAATTGATTGGAATTCCGATGGGCATGTCGATGGCCTCGATAGCTTCTTTTTCAAGCCCTTGCTTCTCAAAAAACGTTTTAGCCTCAGCAACCTTCTTTTTGCTTCCGATCATACCCAGGTAAGCATGCGGTTTTCGGGCGCACATTAGCGTGAGTTCCTCATCAAATGAATGTGAGGGTGTGCACACAACAATAAAGGTGTTTTCGTCGGTGTCAATTTCATCGAAGGCCTCTACAAATTCTCGCTTTATTACATGTATCCCCTGACTTTCCAGCCGGCCGGTCAATTCTTCACGGGGATCGACCATACTCACCTTGAAGCCATAATTTTCGGCGATATTCACAAGGGCTCCTCCCACATGACCAGCTCCAAAAATTATCAATGATTTTTTTGCAGGCAGAGGATCGATAAAGATGCTGCATTCGCCATAGCAATGCATATCATTTTCTTCGCCTGTGGAGTATGTCTTTAAGAGTGTTTCACCTGATTTTATTGCCGCCAGGGCATCCTCGATCACCAGCAACTCCAGCTTTCCTCCACCGACGCTGCCAAAGGTCTTGGCATCGCCGCGAACGATCATCTTGCTGCTCGCTTTTCTGGGCGTCGAACCACTGGTTTCGACGATGGTACACATGGCAGCTGAATAGCCTTCTGCCGCAAGTTCATGGTATTTCTTAATAATTTCCATTGGCTTACATAAATTGCTCGTAAAAATCCAGGTGACGTCGGGCGATTGCTTCCCAGCTATATTCTTCCAGGATCACTTCATAGGCATTTTGCCCGATCTCTTTACATCTTTTATCGTCTTTCAACAGTTCGAGGATGGCATCAGCAAACTCCCGGGGATCAGATGGATCGACAAGGAAACCGTTAAATCCATTCCTGATGGTATTCCTGATCCCGCCAAACTTGGAAGCTACCACAGGCGTACCGCAGCCCATGGCCTCCTGGCTGGTCATGCCAAAAGGCTCGAAGAGCGATGGCATCACAAAGAGTTCGGCCTGCTGATAATAGGGCCTCATCATTTCGTTCGGGACATAGCCGATCCGGGTTACCCTGTCTTGCATTCCGGCTTCATCGATGATCTTATCCATGGTGGCAAACACACCAAGCTCACGTTGTTTTGGATTGGGTGAGCCACCCCCGATTACCAGGTCGACCCCTTCGATCTCTTTCCTGACAAGATCCCACGCATGCAGCAAGAGGTCGTGCCCCTTGTTGGTATCGATCCTGCTCAGGCAAAACACATATTTTTCAGGCAGGGAAGTACGGACCTTTTCCTCACCTTCCTTGGGCGGATAGAAATGATGTACATCCACTCCGGGTGGAATGATCACAATGTTATCGGCCTCATAATCAGATAGCTCTTTCAGCTTTTCCTGTTGTACGATGGAAGTGAGCGATTGCGCATTCACATTGTCGAAGATCCTTATCTCCTCTGCGATTCTGTGCCGGAAGTTGAATTTCTTTTCCATTTCATCAGGGTCGCCACCCATCTGGTCGCGTTTCCATGCACCCAGGGAGTGCGCCGTGAAATATACAGGCTTATTCATGGCTCTGGCTACATCCAGGGCAACGATCCCGGCATCTACATAATGCCCGTGATACAGGTCATAATCCAGATCATGCTCTTTAATAAAGGAGATCATATTTTCTGCCAGTTCCGGGAGGACGTCATATATGAATTCTTTGGGAATGAACTCCCATGGACCTGCCGGGATGCGGATCACCCGTACATCCGGATTACCTGGCACAGGGTCTATCTGCGGCTGCGATTGGTCAAACCATCGGGTATAGATGTCAGTCTTATAACCTGCCCTGCTAAGTGCTTTGGCCAGTTCAAGTACATATACGACCTGTCCGCCGGTATCGGTGCGACCAAGTTGGGGTACAGGGTCGAAATAACCATGCGTGCTGAGCATGGCAATGCTTTTGATATTATTCATAATCTTCCTGTTTAACGGCATCAAAGCCTTTAGTGATAATGATATCGGCATCCTTTTTCTGTGCACTGATGATACGGTGCTCAATGGTGAGTATCTGTTCGAGGAACTCGTCTTGTTTTTCCCTGGCGCGCTTGGCCCTGGCTTTTTTTGTGTCCTTCACATCCCTGTCGATAAAAACCCTGGCATCTACATTTTTTAATGCCGTTGTGTAGGTGCCTTCAGCAATGAATACCTCGAAACTGCTCATATCTACCACTTCGGTAGTGATTCGGTCTTCACCGAAGATCACCAGTGGTTTCTCGATCATGGCCTCTCCCTGCCGGATGGCAGCGATCTCCTCATCAAGCTTAAACAGTTTAACCTCCTGCATACCTACCCAGCCAATATCTTCAACTCTTTTTTCGGCATTGGTCTTAGGTGGATAAACGAAATAATCATCCTGTTGAAATACAAAAGATTTTTTTCCTGCTTTTTCCAGTTCTGCAGCTATGGAGGCTGCAATCTCCGACTTCCCGGCCCCGGATTCACCGGCAACGGTTAAAAAGAACTTATTTCCTCTCTTTTCAATTTCAGCTAACAAAATAGCAACGACCTGCTTTGCTGCTTTCCTGTGATAATTATTAATGATCAGAACATCACCTTCCATTGTATAAGTTTTGAGTGTTGAATTTTGAGTGTTGAGTTAATTATAAGTTATAAGTGTGAAAGTATATTTTGACTTTGTGCTTCCTATCTCATACCTAAGGTCTAATACCCAACGCCCAAATATTTATATCAAACTTACATAAAATCACGAAATTATACACAGACAAATAAAAATCAAGGCCACAGCTTTATCTTTGTCATTTACGAGCTCGCAGCTCAATTGTAT